>NZ_JBQGCX010000955.1:0-10569 GCF_052038725.1 Actinosynnema sp. | reverse complement strand
GGTGACCACCTTGTTGCCCGTCTTATCCGTTGACCCCTGGGTGGGGGTGCGGGCCCCGGGGGCGGGCGCAGCCCCCCCGGGGCCGGGCATTCGGGTGTTCGGGCCTGGCGCCCGCGCGGTGCGGAGGCGGGGGGCGGGCGGCCGTGTTGGATGGCGGCATGGAGCCCGGACGACTTCCCGAGTGGCGCACGCTCGGCACGAGCACCGTGCGCGTCACCCCGTGGTTCGAGGTCCGCCAGGACGAGGTGGTCCGGCCGGACGGAGTCCCCGACACCTACCACCACGTGCGCTCGCCGGGGGCGGTGAGCGTGGTCGCGCTGGACCGGGAGCGGCTCGTCGCGGTGACCCGGCAGTGGATCTACACGCACGGCAGCAGGCAGTGGCGGCTGCCGTCCGGGGCGATCGAGCGGCGGGACACCGGCCCGCGCGCGGCGGCGGAGCGCGAGCTGGTGGAGGAGACCGGGATAAGCGCGACCGACTGGGTGGAGCTGGGGCGGGTGAACGGGGCCGACAGCTTCACCAACCACGTCGACCACCTGTTCCTGGCGACCGGGCTGTCCACCGGGGCCACGAGCCTGGAGGGCGGCGAGGCCGACCTGGAGCTGAGCTGGATGCCGTTCGACCGGGCGCTGGGGATGGTACTGGCCGGGGAGATCCGGCACGCGGGGAGCGTGACGGGGCTGCTGCTGGCGGCGGCCCGGCTCGGCGCGGAAGGCACGGGGGGCACGGACGGCTGAGACGCGACGGGCCCCGGACCACCGCCCACCGGACCGCTCACCGCACCGCCGCCCACCGCGCTGCCACCCACCGCACCACCCACCGGGCCGCCCGCCGTGCCGAAGTGCCGCACGAGGTCCTCGTCGTGGTAGCGCACGCAGTTCTCGTGCCAGTTCACGATCCCGGCCATCCAGTCCTTCAGCTCGTCCCCGTAGTCGAGCAGCGCGCGCCGGGCCACGTCGTCCAGCCCGAGGTCCTCGAACATCTGCGGCATCTCCACCTCCAGCACGTGCCGGAACTGCCGGATCCTGGCCTCCTGCAACCGCTCCACGACCTCGAACGCCCGGTCCAGGTCGCAGTCCAGGAAGTTCTGCACCACCACCACGAGGTTGTGCACCTCGCCCTCGTACTGCACCTCCTTGCGGTGCGAGTACAGGTCGTTGACCATCCACCCGTAGTCGGCGGCCGAGTTCTCCAGGTTCTGCAGGGTCCGCGTCCGGTAGACCTCCGGCGGCACCCGGTCGCCGTGCGCGAAGCGGGCCAGGCTCTTGGTCAGGTCGGACCCGAAGGTGTCCCGGCGCATCTCGACGTAGTCGACCGGGTCGGGGATGCGGTTGAGCTGCTGGTTCTGCAGCTCCCACAGCCAGGCGTCGAGCATCCGGGAGACGGCGGTGCGCATGGTCCTCCTGGCGTCGACGCCCATCGGCGCGGTGGTGCGCGCCCACAGGTCGGCCAGCATGTGCTCCAGCGGCACGGCCGGGGCGATCGGCGCCGGGCCCTCCACGGCCATGAGCTGCTTGAGCCGCTCGGTGAGGGCCTTGGGCGCGGCCATGCCGGGCGTGCGCCCGAAGACGTACGGGTAGTAGTCGTCGCCGTAGGTGCCGAACGCCAGCCAGTCCGCGGACAGGTTCAGCGCCTCGGCGGTGGCGTCCGGGTCGAGCCCGGCCGAGCACAGCGCGAAGTCGTAGTCGCGCACCTTCCGCTCGGTCCACACGGCGGGCGAGTCGTCGTAGACGCCCATCCGGCCGACCCACCCCACGTTGTGCTCCAGCGCGGACTTCCAGTGCGGGCTCAGCTTCACCTGGTACGGCAGGTGCGTGTTCGGCCTGCCGCGCGGCGGCACCTCGGCGAACGGCCGGTGGGTGAAGGAGCGCGCCCGCTGCGGCAGGGTCGTCAGGATCGAGCGCAGCTCGGACGTGCCGAGCCCGGTCGGCCCGCCGAGCAGCGGGTGGCCGGAGGCGACCGCGCCCTGGTTCATGTACCGGCTGGAGCGCGTGTGCCACTCGTGGCCGCCGGACTGCCAGTCCTGCAGGCCCTTCACGTACGCCAGCACCGCGAGCCTGCCCAGCGGGTCGACGCCGTGCTCGTCCAGCAGCGGCGGCACCTCCACCAGCGCGGTGTGCTCGAACTGGTGCAGCCGCGAGGTGAGCAGGTCGTTGACGGCCTCGGCGGCGGACTGGGTGTCGACGTCCAGGAACCGCTCCAGCACGAGCACGCCGTTGCTCAGCTCGCCCTCGTCCTGCACCTCGCGCTCGTAGGAGAACAGGTCGTTGCGCAGGTGGACGGCGTCGGAGAAGGTGTCGCGGAGCACGCCCAGCGGCCGGGAGAGCGCGATCGAGGCGGGCACCTCCATGCCGGTGACGTGCTCGACCAGGTTCGCCGACCAGGGCGCGCCGCCGACCTTGCGGCGCATCTCGACGTACTCGATCGGGTTCGACAGCCTGCCCTCGGAGATGTTCGCCAGCTCCCACAGCGACTCGTCGAGCAGGTGCTTGGTGTTGTCGGCGAACCTGCGGCGCCAGTCGGCGGTGTGGACGGGCGTGGTGCGCGCCCACAGGTCGGCCAGGCCCTTCTCGACCGGGTTGGTCGGCTCCTCGGTGATGGGGCCGTCGACGGGCATGAACAGCGGGAGGCGGTCCAGGTAGGCCTTGGCCCCGGCCATGTCGGGGTTGCGCTTGTACAGCTCCAGGAAGTGGTCGTCGAAGTAGAAGACCCACACGTACCAGTCGGTGACCAGGTCCAGGTCCGCGGCGGTGGCGTCGGGGTGGGTGTAGGAGCAGAGCAGCGCGTAGTCGTGCGAGTCGAGGTCGGACTCGTCCCAGATGACCGTGCCGTGCTGCGGGACGTCGATCATGTCCATGGACCGCGCCCACGCCTTGCTGTGCGCGCGGGCCTGCTCCAGGTTGGGGTTCAGCCGCGCCGGGTGGGGCATGTAGAACTCCGGCAACTGGAACGGCTGCGGCATGGGTCTGGAACCTTCCCTCGGGTGGCCGTCGGTCCCCGTCTCGTGGACCGCGATCAGCCCGGAACGCAATCAGCCGGGGAGGCGCGCGGCCAAGCCGGCGCGGCGGGTTCCACTCGTTGGGGAACAGGTTTCCCCCCACCGGATCAGCTCGGGCCGGGAGCGGGGCGCGGCGGCGGGTCGCGGGCGCGGCGCGGCGGTGGACGTGGCGCGGGCCCGAGCGCGCCGGGCGCCGCCGACCAGGCGCGATGCCGGGGGCGGGGTGCGGCGACCGCTCGGCGCGGCGGTGGCGCCACCCGGACGCGCGAGCGACGTCCACCCCGATAGGGGGACGCACCGCGTTGCCACCGTCACGGTGCGTGCTGGACAATCCTGGACCTGTCCGGACGCTTCGCGCTGGAGGTGGCATGACGGGCGCACCGCGTCGGTCGGGCGGGGTCTCCCCCGCCCTGGTGCGCACCCTCTCCGACCTCTCGCGCGAGCTGGAGCTGCTGCGGGGCAGGGCCGCGCGGGGCAGCGGCAAGGCCAAGGTCAGCCTGGCCGAGCTGGCCGCGCAGGTGGGCGTGCCGAAGTCGACCATGCACACCTACGTCACCGGCAGCACCCTCGCGCCCGCCGACGTGCTGGACCGGGTGGTGATCGCGCTGGGCGCGACGCCCGCCGAGCAGTCGCTGTGGGGCGAGGCGTGGTTCCGGGTGGCGGAGAGCGTCCACGAGGCCCGTAGGCAGCACCGGCCGCCGCCCGTCGACCGCCCGGTGCCCCGGCAGCTGCCCGCCGCGCCCGGCCGGTTGTTCACCGGGCGCTCCCGCGAGCTGGCCGAGCTGGACGCGGCGGTGGCCGGTCCGGGCTCGCCGCCGGTCGTGGCGCTGGGCGGCGCGGGCGGCGCGGGCAAGACGTGGCTGGCGCTGCACTGGGCGCACCACAACCTCGACCGCTTCCCGGACGGGCAGCTGTACGTGGACCTGCGCGGGTTCGACCCCGGTGGCACGCCGGTCTCACCGGAGGTCGCGCTGCGCGGGTTCCTCGACGCGCTGGGCGTGCGCGCCCCGTCGTTCCCCACCGACCCCGCCGCCCAGGTCGGGCTGTACCGCAGCCTGGTGGCGGACCTGCGCGTGCTGGTGGTGCTGGACAACGCCCGCGACCTGGCGCAGGTGGAGCCGCTGGTGCCCGGCGGCGCGTCGGCGACCGTGCTGGTGACCAGCAGGCACAAGCTCCCCGGACTGGTGACCACGCACGGCGCGCGGTCGCTGCGCGTCGACGTGCTCGGGCCCGCCGCGTCCCGCGACCTGCTGGGCCGCCACCTGGGCGCGGAGCGCGTGGCGGCCGAGCCGGAGGCGGTGGACGCGGTGGTCCGCACCTGCGCGGGGCTGCCGCTGGCGCTGGGCCTGGTGGCGGCGCGCGCGTCGACCGAGCCGGACCTGCCGCTGCGCGAGCTGGCGCAGGAGCTGGGCCGCTCGGCGTCGAGCCCGCTGGACGCGCTGGAGCTGGACGACACCGGGCTGCGCTCCACGTTCTCCTGGTCCTACCGGGACCTGCCCGCCGACGCGGCGCGCGCGCTGCGGCTGCTGGGCGCGTGCCACTGCCCGGACCTGGCCGCGGCGGCCGTCGCGGCGCTCACCGGCGGCGACCCCGTCGGCGCGGGGCGGGCGCTGGCCGTGCTGGGGCGGGTGCACCTGGCGCGGCGGTCGCCGGACGGGCGGTTCCACACGCACGACCTGGTGCGCGCGTACGCGGCGGACCTCGCTGCGGCGCACGACGGGCCCGCGGCGGTGGACGCGGCGGTGGAGCGGCTGGTCGAGCACCTGCTCGGGCGGGTGGCGTCGGCGATGGACGTGGTGGCCCCGTACGAGCGGCTGCACCGGCCGGCGGGCGGTGGCGCGCCGCCGGGGTTCGGCTACGCGGAGGCGCTGGCCTGGCTGGACGCCGAGCGGCACAACCTGGTGGCGCTGGCCGCGCGCGGCACGCCCGAGCAGACCGGCAGGCTGTCCACGTCGCTGCACCGCTACTTCGTGGTGGGCGCGCACTTCGCCGACGCGCTGGCGGTGCACGGCCACGCGCTCGACCGCGCGCACACCGGGGAGGCCAGGTCGAACGCGCTGCGGCACCTGGGCGCGGTGCACCGCTGGCTGGGCGACTACGACCGCGCGCTCGCCCACAACGAGGACGCGGCGGCGCTGGCCGGGCAGCTGGGCGACCGCAGGCTGGAGCACGCGGCGCTGAACAACATCGGCATCATCCACGAGCGCACCGGTCGGCACGCCGAGGCGCTGGCGCACTACGAGCGGGTGCTGCGCTACGCGGAGGAGACCGACGACCGCTTCGCGCGCGGCACCGTGCACCACAACCTGGGGAGCCTCTACCAGCGCATGGCCGACTACCCGCACGCGCTGGAGCACTACCGGGAGGCGCTGGCCGTGGCGGGGAGCGCGGACGACCACAACCTGCGCGGGTTCACGCACAACGACCTGGGGCGGTTGCACGTGCGGCTGGGGCAGCAGGCGCGGGCCCGCGAGCACCTGGAGCAGGCGCTGGCGCTGGCGGTGGAGCACAACGACCGGAGCCTGCAGACCGAGGTGCTCAACGCGCTCGGGGAGCTGCACCACGCCCTGGGGGACGTGCCGCGCGCTGGGGCACCACCGGGACGCGCTGGTGCTGGCCGAGGGCGTCGGGCGGGCCGACGAGATCGCGCGCGCCGAGCAGGGCATCCTGCGCTGCGCGGGCCGCGGGACGTGACCGGCGCTCCGGCGACCCCGGCCGCCCTCAGCGGACGCGCCTGCTGGACTCCCTGACCACCAGCTCCGGCGCGAACAGCACGTGCTCGTGCTCGTGGTCGCGCGGCCCGGTGCTCTCGGCGATCACCAGCTCGGCCGCTTTGCGCCCGATGAGCGTGCGCGGCTGCCGGACCGAGGTGAGCGGCACGGCCGCGGCGGCGGCGAAGTCGATGTCGTCGTAGCCGACCACCGCGATGTCCTCGGGGACGCGCAGCCCGGCGCGCAGGAACACCTGGAGCAGCCCGAGCGCGAGCAGGTCGTTGGCGCAGAACACCGCGTCCGGCCGCCGGGCGCGGGTCAGGATCTGCTCGGCCGCGCGCTGCCCCGAGGCGACGTTCAGCGCGGTCACCGGGATCTCCTCCAGCGCGTCCACCGGCTTCCCCGCGCGCGCCACGGCGTCGCGGGCCCCGCGCAGCCGCTGGCCGGTCTGGTGCAGGCGCGCGGGCCCGTTGACCATGGCCACCCGCTCGTGCCCCTCGGCCAGCAGGTGCGTGACGGCCAGGTCACCGCCCGCGCGGTCGTCCACGGCCACCGAGCACAGCTCGGGGTCGTCGGTGGGGTGGTCGAGCAGCACCACGGACAGCCCTCGGGCGCGCAACCGGCGCACGGCGGTGAGGTCGGCGTCGACCGGCGTGATCAGGACGCCGTGCACGCGCTGCTCGGCCAGCAGCTCGACGTGCCTGGCCTCGCGCTGGGCGGACTCGGCGCTGTTGCACAGGATGACGGCGTGCCCGGCCTCGCTGGCGGTGTCCTCGACGCCGCTGGCCACGTCGGTGAAGAACGGGTTGGCCACGTCCAGGACCATCAGTCCGAGCGCGCGCGGGGTGCCGGAGCGCAGCTGCCTGGCGGCGTCGTTGCGGACGAAGCCCAGCTCGGTGATGGCGCCCAGGACGCGCTCCCTGGTGGCGGCGGCCACCAGCTCGGGGCGGTTGAGCACGTTGGAGACCGTGCCGACGGACACGCGGGCGCGCGCGGCGACGTCGCGGATGCTGACCGCTGCCCCCAACGGTGTCCTCCCTGCCTGCGCGTGAGCGCATCCTAGCCGCCCGCCCTCAGGCGACCGGCGCTCGCACGCCCTCAGTCCAGGTGGAAGACCTCGGTGAGCGGGGCCATCGCCTCGTCGGGGTCGCGGCCGTCGAGCGCGGTGAAGTACTCGGCCATCTCGGCCTGCCAGCGGGCGTTGACCTCGCGGTCGCGCATCCCGGCCTGCGCGGCGTCCCAGTCGGGGGTCTCCAGGTAGCCGACCAGGAGGCCGTCGTCGGCCAGGAACAGGGTGTAGTTGCCCCACCCGGTCTCGCGCAGCGCCCGCCGCATGTCCGGCCACACGTCGCGGTGCCGCTCGCGGTACTCGGCGAGGCGGTCGGGGCGCACCCGCAGCAGGAAGCAGATCCGGCGCACCTTCGAACCTCCAGCGGTCACCGGCCGGCCACCGCGACCGACGCGAACACGAGCAGACCCGGAGCCACGACGGCGAAACCGGGCGCTTGCAGCACCACCAGCACGACCACCACGAGCGCGCACGCGACCGCGACGTCGCCCACCACCCCCGCGGGCGGGGACGCGAGCAGCGCGGACCAGCGCGCGCCCGGCTCCCACCGCGCGGCGCAGCGCAGCAGCACCACGACGACCGCGACCAGCGCGAGGCCGATGGCGGGCCCCAGCACCGCGCCACCGGGCAGCCCGCCCAGCAGCGCCAGCACGTCCAGCGCCCCGACCACCAGCAGCAGCGGCGGCAGGGCCAGTGCGAGCGGGTCGCGCAGGCCCGCCACCAGGTCGGCGGCGAACGCGCGCGCGGTGGGCGTGCGGCCGTCGGCCACCAGGGAGCGCAGCGCCCGCGCGCCCGCGCCCGCCGAGGCCAGCGCGGTCACCACGGGCAGCGCGGCCAGGCAGACCAGCACGCCCACCAGCAGCACCTCGGCCAGCAGCGCCAACCGGGCCGACCGAGCCACCCGCGACGGCGCCGACTCCGCGCGGCGCGTCACCCCTTCACCCCCGAGGTCGCCACGCCCTCGACCAGGAACCGCTGGAACGCCAGGAAGAACAGCCCGATGGGCAGCAGCGCGAGCACCGACATGGCGAACATCGGCCCGAACGCCGACTGCGTGGCCTGGTCGATGAACAGCTGGAGCGCCAGCGGGAGCGTGAACCGCTCCGCGTCGTTGAGGTAGATCAGCTGGCTGAAGAAGTCGTTCCAGGACCAGATGAACGAGAAGATCGCCGTGGTGATGAGCGCCGGTCGCAGCAGCGGCAGCACCACGTGCCGGAACACCCCGGCGGGACCGCAGCCGTCGAGCGTGGCGGCCTCGTCCAGCTCGCGCGGCAGGGTGCGGATGAACTGCACCATCAGGAACACGAAGAACGCGTCCGTGGCCAGGAACTTGGGCAGCACCAGCGGCCAGAACGTGTTGACCATTTCGAGCTGCTGGAAGATCACGTACTGCGGGATGAGCACCACGTGGTGCGGCAGCATGATCGTGATCATCATGAACCCGAACATCGGCCCCCGGCCCCGGAAGTGCAGGCGCCCGAACGCGTAGGCCGCGAGCGCGCACGACACCACGTTGCCGACCACCGCGCCGAGCGAGACCAGCAGCGAGTTGCCGAAGTAGTGCCACACCCCGAACTCGCCGACCCCGTCGAAGACCTGCGCGTAGTTGTCGGTGGTCGGGTCGTCGCCGAGCGGCGACAGCGTCGACAGCACCTCCTCGGCGGGCTTGAACGAGGTGCCCACCAGCCACACCACGGGGTACAGCAGCAGCACCAGCGCGGCGATCACGATCCCGTGCCACAGCACCTTCCGCGCCGTCACCGGCCCTCCTCCCCGGCGTAGAACACCCAGCGGCGGGCGCTGCGGAACACCAGCGCGGTGATCACGGCGACCACGGCCAGCAGCACCCACGCCATCGCGGACGCGTAGCCCATCCGGAAGTCGGTGAACCCGCGCTGGTACAGGTACAGCGGGTACAGCAGCGTCGAGTCGCTCGGCCCGCCGCGCCCGCTGCTGACCACGAACGCGCCGGTGAACGCCTGGAACGCGTTGATGACCTCCAGCACCAGGTTGAACAGGATCACCGGCGTGAGCATGGGGACGGTGATGGAGGTGAACCGCCGCAGCGGCCCGGCCCCGTCGATCGCGGCGGCCTCGTGCAGCTCGCGCGGCACCTGCTTCAACCCGGCCAGGAAGATCACCATCGGCGCGCCGAACTGCCAGGCCGCCAGCGCGACCAGCGCGTAGAGCGCGTACCGCGGCTGGTCGACCCACCCGCCGAGGTCGAGCCCGAGCGCCGACAGCGCCTCGTCGACCGTGCCGCCGGTGGAGAACATCGCCCGCCACACCAGGGCGACGCTGACGCTCGCGCCCAGCAGCGACGGCGCGTAGAACGCCGACCGGTACAGCCCGGCGCCGCGCCGGGACCGGTTGAGCAGCAGCGCCACCGCCAGCGCGAGGCCGAGCTTGAGCGGCACCGACAGCAGCACGTACCGGGTGGTGACGCCCGCCGCGTGCCAGAAGCGCTGGTCGCCGGTGAACATGGTGGTGTAGTTGTCCAGGCCGACCCACTCCGGCGGGTCGAACAGGTTGTAGTCGGTGAACGACAGGTACAGCGACGCCGCCATCGGCCCGATGGTCAGCAGCGCGGCCCCGGCGATCCACGGCGACAGGAACAGGTAGGCGATCCCCTGCCCCGCGCGGGCCCGTCGCGCGCGCGGCGGCGGGGCCTGCGCGCGGGGCGGGCGGGTGAGCGCGGTGTCCACCACGGCGTCAGGAGCCCAGCGCCTGCTCGGCGTCGCGCACGACGCGCTCGGCGGCCTCGGCGATCCCGACCCGGTTGAAGATGACGTCGTCGTAGGTGCGCTGGAAGTCCCGCTTGACCGCGGCGGACCCGGTGGGCCACGGGCCGAACGAGGGCCCGATCTTGTCCTCCTGCGCGCTCTCGTGGTCGCACACCAGCTTGTTGGCGTCGACGGCCGCGCCGCACACCTGCTCGCGCACCTTGGAGTTCGGCGGCACGCCGCGCGAGGCGCCGAGCACCTTGCCCGCGTCGGGGTCGTTGACCAGGAAGTCGAGCAGCTTCGCCGCCGCGTCCTTGTGCTTGGAGCGCTGGGAGACCCCGAACAGCACGGGCGGCAGCGCGGCCATGCCGGACTCGGCGGTGTCGCTGGGCAGCGGGGCGGTGCGCACGGTCGGGCCGTAGGAGGTGAAGTAGCCGGTGAGGGAGGAGTCGTAGCCGATCTCCGAGGCGGATTGCCTGGTCACCATGCCGGAGTTCTGCACGGAGCCGTCCATCTTGGTGGTGACCTCGGGGGCGGTGGCGCCCTTGCCGGGCCGCAGCGCGGAGACCATCGTCCAGTACTCGGTGAGCTCGGCGGCGTCGAAGCCGAGCTCGCCGTCGTCGGTGTAGAGCGCGCCGCCGTTCTGGTGCAGCCACACCTCGAACCAGTCGACGGCCCAGCCGAAGTCGGTGGTGCCCGCGACCGAGCCGGCGGCGCCGACCTTGTTCATGGCCTCGGCGAACTGGGCCCAGGTCCACTTCTCGCCGGGCGCGCTGGGCACGGTGGCGCCCGCGGCGGCGAACGGGGCGGGGTCGAACACGAGCATCTGGGTGGTCTGGCCCGCGGGGATGGCGTGCTGCTTGCCGTCGACCTCGCCGCCCGCGAGGAGGGTGTCGGGGATGTCGTCGGTCTTGATGTGGCCGCCGACGTGCTCGGTGAGGTCGGCCAGCACCCCGCGCCCGGCGTACTCGCCGACGGTGGCCCGGTCGAGCTGGAGCAGGTCGGGCCCCGCGCCGCCCGCGACCTGGGTGGAGAGCTTCTGGAAGTACGCGTCGTACCCGCTGTACT
>NZ_JBQGCX010000954.1:0-2471 GCF_052038725.1 Actinosynnema sp. | reverse complement strand
CCGCCCTGGTTTCCCGCCCAGGTGTCACCTTCGACCCTGACCTGGGTTCCCGCGCTGGCTCAGGCTCCCGTGCCAGCGCCGCCTTCCCCATCAACCCGCGCTTCCGCGCTGGTGTCCCGTTCCGTCCTAGCCTGTGCTCCCGCGCTGGCCCAGGTCCCCGTGCCAGCGCCGCCTTCCGCGCTGACACTAATTCCCGCGCCAGCATCACCTTCCGCGTCGACCTGGGCTCCTACGCTGGTGCCATCCTCGGCCCCAACTCGGGTCCCCTCACTGACGTCACCTTCCGCGCTCGCGCTAATCCCCGCATCGGCACCACCCTCCGCGTCAGCGCGATCCTCCGCACTGGCGCTGTTCCCCATGCCAACGCCTCGCCCGGTGCCAGCGCTGCTCTCCGCTCCACCAAAGCCAACGGTCCGCCCCGCCAAACCACTCACTCCTCGCAGGGAAGCGTCCACACCACTGATCGCCCTCCCGCTGGTCGCCACTCTCCATCGCACTCCCGGCCGTCACCGCACTTCGGGCCATCACCGCACTTCCTGTCCGCCAACCGCCCCCAGTGCTCCCCGGTGCAACCAGCCCACCCAGCTCAACCGCAGCCGCGCACACCACTCGGCGGCCACCTCGGCGTGCTTCCCCACACCCGCTACCTCCAGCCTGCCGTGCGTCGCCCTCCGACGTTCACCCCGAGCTGCCCTTCCCCGCACACCGGCGAAGCCCGACCACAACTCACACCTGGTCACCGCTCGCCCCCTCCTCCCCGCACCCACTGCTGAACTGTTCCCCGTCCCCGCTCTCCCCGTGGCTCGCGCCCGCACCCGCGCCTGCACTCGCGTCCGGGTCCGCATCCGCGATCACGCCGCTTTCACCCCACCCAGGTCCCCGCTGCTCGGCTCCCGGTCGCCCGCGTTGTCGCTCACGCCGTCGTCCGCGCCCAGAAAGGCTCACCAGTGACCACCACCCAGTCCCAGGCGGCCAGGCCGCAGCCGCGTGGACCGATGGGAGGCGGCGGGCCCTTTGGGGGCGGGATGCCGCCGATGGGCAAGGCCCACGACTTCAAGCCGTCCGCCAAGCGGCTGGTCGGCAGGGTGAGCCCGGAGCGCGTGCCGTTCATCGGGGTCGTCGTGCTCGGCGTGGCCAGCGTCGCGCTGTCCGTCGCCGGGCCCAAGGTCCTCGGGCACGCCACCGACATCATCTTCAACGGCGTCCTCGCCCGGATGCGCGGCGTTCCCGGCGCGGGCATCGACTTCGCCGCGCTCGGTTCAGTCCTCTCCTGGGTGCTCGGCCTGTACGTCGCGTCGTCGGTGTTCGGCTACGTCCAGGGGCTCCTGCTCAACGGCGTCGTGCAGCGCGTGGTCTACCGGCTGCGCGCCGACGTCGAGGACAAGCTGCACCGCCTGCCGCTGCGCTACTTCGACAGCCAACCGCGCGGTGAGCTGCTCTCCCGCGTCACCAACGACATCGACAACATCGCCACCACCCTCCAGCAGACCATGAGCCAGCTGCTGGTCTCCGGTCTGACGCTGATCGGCGTGCTGGCGATGATGGTGTCGATCTCCCCGCTGCTGGCGCTGATCGCACTGGCCCTGATCCCGCTGTCGATCATCATCACCGCGCGCATCCGCAAGCGGTCGCAGGCGCTGTTCGTGGCGCAGTGGAAGCACACCGGCGACCTGAACGCGCACATCGAGGAGGCGTTCAGCGGTCACCAGCTCGTCAAGGTGTTCGGCCGCCAGCGCGAGTCCGAGGAGGAGTTCCGCCGCCGCAACGACGACCTGCTCGGCTCGGCGCTGGGCGCGCAGTTCATCTCCGGCCTGATCATGCCGCTGATGATGTTCCTGTCGAACGTCGGCTACGTCGCGATCGCCGTGGTCGGCGGCCTGCGGGTGACGTCGGGCGCGATGACGCTCGGCGAGGTGCAGGCGTTCATCCAGTACTCCCGCCAGTTCACCCAGCCGCTGACCCAGGTGGCCGCGATGGCGAACCTGCTCCAGTCCGGCGTCGCCTCGGCCGAGCGGGTGTTCGAGCTGCTCGACGCCGAGGAGCAGGTCCCCGACCCGGTCGAGGAGCAGCTGCCCGCGACCCGCAGGGGCCGGGTGGAGTTCCACGACGTCAGCTTCTCCTACCTGCCCGAGCAGCCGCTGATCAAGCACCTGTCGCTGGTCGCGGAGCCGGGCAGCACGGTGGCGATCGTCGGCCCGACCGGCGCGGGCAAGACCACGCTGGTCAACCTCGTGATGCGCTTCTACGAGCTGGACGAGGGCCGCATCACCCTCGACGGCGTGGACATCACCGCGCTCAAGCGCGAGGACCTGCGCTCGCAGATCGGCATGGTGCTCCAGGAGACGTGGCTCTTCGGCGGCACGATCAGGCAGAACATCGCCTACGGCAGGCCGGACGCGACCGAGGAGGAGATCCTGGCCGCCGCCAGGGCGACCTACGTGGACCGCTTCGTGCGCACCCTGCCCGACGGT
>NZ_JBQGCX010000953.1:0-4029 GCF_052038725.1 Actinosynnema sp. | reverse complement strand
GGTGGAGGCGCCCTGCACCTCGACCGCCTTGTTGCTGTTGCGGTTGATCAGCTGGATGTAACCGTCGATGTCCTGGACGGTGAACTGCTGATTGGTGGTGTTGTTGTCGGTCCACTGGACGATCGCGCCGCCGTCGGCGGTGGAGAAGTTGTGGACGTCCAGGACCTTGCCGGACAGCCGGGACTTGACCCGGTAGTAGCCGTCGCCCGAGTCGACGAACTGCCACTGCTGCTGGTTGCCGTCGTTGCGGGCCCACTGGGTGATGCGGGCGCCGTCGTCGGTGAGCAGGTTGTAGACGTCCAGCGCCTTGCCGCTGTTGCGGTTGACCAGCACGTACCACGCGCTCGGGTCGACGGTGGCCGCCGACGCGGGTGGCGCGCCGATCGCGACCAGCACGCCACCGAGCAGCGCGGTGACGGCGGCGAGGACACCCGCCAGGCGGCGCGCGGGGGCGCGCGGGGCGGTGGTGGGCGGGCGCTGTCCTGGTCCGGGCATGGCCGTGCTCCTCTTCGTCGAGGTGAGGGGCGGCGCTCGGGCGGTGAATGGGGCTCGCGGCGACCCGTTTCCGGACCGGGTGTGGGAGTGGACCGCCGCTGCCGCGAGCGCCGCCGGTCTTTTCGCCCAGAACTGTGCGGGACGGGAAGTGGCCGGTCAAGGCGCATCGACAATGTTTCGCGCGGGCACGCCGAAGATTCCCGGAATGGGCTCGACTGCTAAAGTCGGGCAATTCTTTTAGCAGTGGGATTGGCTCCGCGGCCGGGCACGCAGTGCCGCGTCCCCCGGACCACCGTGGCCCGCACCCCCGTCTCCCGCGGCTCCGCGTCCGCGGGCTCGATCCCCTTCTCCCCTAGCGTCACGGTGACCGACCCGTTGTCCTTCACGGGCCCCTCCGGTGCTCGTCGTGCTGGGCTCTCACGCCCCTGTGACGTCCGGGCCTGCGGCCACTGTTGCGCTTCCGGTGGGAATTCCCCGCACGCCCCCGCCCTCGGGGACTTCGGAACCGGGGAAAAGACCTCGAACCGGGCGGGCGCGCGCTGCTAGCGTCCGGCCATGGCCCGGTTCTACGTGGTGGCGACGGGTTCGGCCTCGGGGGCGCTGCTGGCGGACGTGCTGGCCAGGCACCGGAGGATGGTCGGGGACCGGGTGCGGTTCCTGGCGGGCGCGGGGGTGGCGCGGACCGAGCTGGGGCTGGT
Organism: Actinosynnema sp.; assembly: GCF_052038725.1. Taxonomy (NCBI): domain Bacteria; kingdom Bacillati; phylum Actinomycetota; class Actinomycetes; order Pseudonocardiales; family Pseudonocardiaceae; genus Actinosynnema; species Actinosynnema sp. The sequence continues at coordinate 2,836 of NZ_JBQGCX010000953.1, read as the reverse complement.
GTCCACGGAGCTGTTCGACCCGACCTCGGCGCGGCACGTCGCCGGGCTGGCCGCGCTGCGGGCGCGGTGCCCCGGCCTGGAGGTCGACGACGAGCTGGGCGCGCCGGTGACCTCGCTGGGGTTCGGGTCGGAGGCGTCGAACTACCGCCGGTGGTGGCTGGAGGCCGACCAGCGAGTGCGGGTGGTGGAGACGGGCGCGCGGGCGCGGCTGTGGCGCGCGGTGCTGGCGGCGGCGGGCGCCCCCGGGTGCACGACCGTGGTGGCGCCCGCGACGCGGGAGGAGCCCGTGGCGGCGGCGGTGTCCCAGGTCAGGGAGGCGCCCGCCGAGCTGCCGGGGGCGCGGGAGCGGGGGCACGGGGTGGACGTGCTGCGGTGGTCGCTGGTGCGCGGGGTGGACGAGGCGGTGGCCCGGCGGGAGCTGGGGCGCGAGCTGGGCGGGCTGGTCGACCGGGTGGTGGTGATGGTGCACCGGTACCGGGGCGGGACGCCGCCGGACGCGGCGCCGCCCAGGGGCGCGGAGGAGCTGGTGGCCGCGTGCGCCGGGGTGCGCGGGGGCGTGCGGGGCGCGTTGGCGCGGTTCGACTTCGCCGCGGCCTCGGGCGAGGTGTGGCGGGTGGTCGAGGTGGCCAACCGGTACCTGGAGGCCAGCAGGCCGTGGGAGCTGTCGCGGAGCGCGGACCCGAGGGTGGACTCGGTGCTGGCGGTGCTGCTGGCGGCGTGCCGGGTGCTGGCGGTGGAGCTGACGCCGTTCGCGCCGGGGTTGGCGGCGCGGGTGGCGGAGCAGTGCGTGTCGCTGGCGGACGTGCTGCCGCAGCCGCGCGGGGTGTTCCCCAAGTCGTAGGTCCCCCGCGCGGCCGGGTGGTCAGGCGTCCCGCCTGGCCCGCAGGATGATGTCCACGTGGTGGTTGTTGGCCTTCAGGGCGCGGTCGCGCTTGACGTCGGTCTCGATGGTCCAGCCGTCGCCGAGCAGGGCGCGCACGTCGGCCGGTGAGGCGAAGTCGGCGTAGGGGAACTCGGTGCCGTCGTGGCCGTGGAACGCGCCCTCGGCCGGGGTGTCGTGGGCGACGAGCAGCAGGCGCCCGCCGGGCGCGACGGCCTCGATCAGGTGCTTGGCGGTGTCGGGTGCGGTCTTGAGGATCGGCAGGTAGTGCGCGGAGACCAGGTCGTAGGTCTCGGCGGGGGCCTCCTTCGCCAGGTCGAGCAGCCTCCAGGTGATCTCGTGCGGGGTCTGCACGGCGGCGGCGCGGTCGAGCGCGACCTGCGAGATGTCGACGGCGGTGACCCGCCACCCCTGCGCCGCGAGCCAGCGCGCGTCGGAACCGTCGCCGCAGCCGACGTCCAGCGCGCGCCCGGCGGGCAGACCGGTGACCTCGTCGACGAGGGCCCCGTTGGGGTTCCCGCTCCAGCTGAAGTCGACGTTGGTGTACATGGCGTCCCAGAACTCCTGATCCACGAGGACGATGGTGCGGCCGGTGCGGGCGGGCGGCCAACTTTTGTTGCCGGAATGGCAACGCGGGTTGTGGGCGGGTGGTCCGGGGGCGCCGGGCACCGGGCCTGGCCGCGCGCGCAGGCCGCCGACCAGGGCTTTGTCGAAGATCAACGCGACCTATACTCCCGCTGTCAACCACCCGTGCCGCCCGACCCCGTTCTCGCGGTCCCCGGAGCGCGGGTGGAGCCGGGAACTCGGGGAGGACCTGCCGTGCGGGCAGTGGTGGTGGGTGGCGGGGTCAGCGGTCCCGTCGTGGGGATGGCGCTGCGCAAGGCCGGGTGGGACGCGGTGGTCCTGGAGGCCCGCGACACCCCGCCCGAGGGGCTCGGCGACGGGTTGTCGGTGGCGCCCAACGGGATGCGGGCGCTGGACGTGCTCGGGCTCGGGGACGCGGTGCGGGGCGTCGGGGACGACATCACCGGGCTGGTCGTGCGCAACGGCGCGGGCCGGGTGCTCGGCGAGCTGACCAGCGATCCGGCGATGCTGCTGGTGTGGCGGGGCGAGCTGCGCAAGGTGCTGCGCGCGGAGGCGGCCCGGCGCGGGGTGCGGGTGCTGCACGGGCGGCGGCTGCTGCACGTGAACGAGCGGGAGGCGGTGTTCGCGGACGGCAGCCGGGAGCGGTTCGACCTGCTCGTGGGTGCGGACGGGGTGCGGTCGGCGGTGCGGCGGTACGTGGTGCCCGAGGCGCGGCCCCGGTACGCGGGGGTGCTGGGGTTCGGCGGGAACATCCCGTTCACCGGGCAGAACAGCACCGGCGGGAAGGTCGTGCTGGTGCACGGGCGGCGCGGGTTCTTCGGCTACCAGGTGCTGGAGGACAGCTCGGGCGGCTGGTTCGCGCACCTGCCGAGCCCGAGGGCGCTGACGATCGCGCAGGTGCGCGAGCGCGACCCGAAGGACTGGATGGCGGAGCTGACCTCGGTGTTCGGCGAGGACCGGGGGCCCGCGGTGGAGCTGATCGGGCGGACCGCGCCGGACGCGCTGGTGCTGTCCGGGGCGCTGGAGGAGCTGGACCCGCTGCCCCGGTGGTCGCGGGGGAACGTGGTGCTGGTCGGGGACGCGGCGCACGCGCAGTTCCCCAACTCGGGGCAGGGCGTGGCGCTGGCCGTGGAGGACGCGGTGGAGCTGGCCCGGTGCGTGCGCGACCTGGGGGCGGCGGGCGGGGTGGTGGCGTTCGAGCGGTTGCGGCGGGCGCGGGTGGTGGGGTTCGGGCAGCAGGCGGGGCGGGCGGTGCGCAACGCGGTGTCCGGGCCGGTAGGGCGGGCGGTGCGGGACCTGGTGATGCCGGTGGCGATCCGGCGGGTGGGGCCGAGCGCGTTCCCGTGGCACCGGCACGAGATCGACTGGGAC
>NZ_JBQGCX010000952.1:0-3474 GCF_052038725.1 Actinosynnema sp. | reverse complement strand
CGGCGGTCAGCGGGCCGCGCGGCGGGCGGCACGGGCCTCCGTACCGGCCGACCTCCTCCATGCCCTGCTTGATGGCCTGCACGAACTCGGTGCGCGAGTCCCAGCGGAACACGGCGACGAGGTGCCTGTACAGCTCCCTGGCCTCGGCGAGGCGCCCGGCGAGCATGTGCTCGTAGATCGCGACGGACTCGGCCGGGAAGGCGTTGGGGAAGCCCGCGAACCAGCCGACGGCGCCGTCGGCCATCAGCTCGAACAGCACGTCGTCGGCGCCCGCGACCACGTCGATGTCGCACAGCTCGGCGATCTCGAAGAGCCTGCGGACGTCGCCGCTGAACTCCTTGATGGCGCTCACGTTCGGCAGCTTCGCGAGCTCGGCGACCAGCTCGGGCACCAGGTCGACCTTGGTGTCGATCGGGTTGTTGTAGACCATGATCGGCAGGCCGACCTCGTCGATCTTGGTGTAGTGCTCGACGACCTGCTCGGCGGTGGCCCGGTACATGGTGGGCGGCAGGGCGAGCACGCCGTGGGCGCCGTCCTCGGCGGCCAGCTCGGCCCAGTGCTTGGCCTGGTGCCAGCCGGGGCCGTGCACGCCCGCGACGACCACGCCCCGGTCGCCGACGGTGTCGACGGCGACCTGGACGACCTTGCGGCGCTCGGCGTCGGTGAGGGCCGAGTACTCGCCGAGGGAGCCGTTGGGGCCGACGCCGTGGCAGCCGTTGGACATCAGCCAGTCGCAGTGCTCGGCGAAGCGGTCGTAGTCGACCTCCAGACCGGCGGGCGCGGAGGGGTTCTCCTTGAACGGCAGGGCGGTGGCGACGATGACCCCGCGCAGGGAAGCCGGTGCGGAACTCATGGGACGTCCTCTCGGTTGCAGGTGCGGCCGTGCTCGGCGAGCTCGCCGAGGCGAAGCGGTGCGGCGATGGGGCGGTTGGCGGTGCGGCCGGGGTCCAGGACCCCGGTGAGCAGCTCCTCGACGGCCCGGCCGCAGGTGCGGCCCTGGCACAGGCCGAGGCCTGCCCTGGTGGTGAGCTTGAGGGAGCGCAGGCCCTGGGAGCAGGTCAGCTCGGCGGCGCTGCGCAGCCCCCCTGCGGTGACGTCCTCGCAGCGGCAGACGACGGTGCCGTCGTCCACCCAGGAGCGCCAGCCGGGGCGGACGCCGTGGGCGGCGGTGAGGCGGGTGGCGAACTCGCGGAAGACCGCGCGGCGCTTCACGTCGCGGGCGTCGGGCTCGGCCCCGGCGGCGACGGCCCCGGCGATCCGGCCCTCGGCGAGCGCGAGGTCGACGCCGCCGATGCCGGTCAGCTCGCCCGCCGTGAGCACGCCGGGGACGGTGGTGCGCTGCCGGTCGTCGACCTGGACCGAGCCGTCCCCGGTGAGGGCGCAGCCGGTGGAGATGGCGAGTTCGGTGCGGGGGACGAAGGCGTGGCTGACGCAGACCGCGTCGACCTCGATCCGGCGCTCGGTGCCGGGGATCGGCGACCAGTCCGGGTTCAGCCTGGCGACGGTGACGGCCTCGACGCGGTCCGCGCCGTGGGCGGCGATGACGGCCGAGCCGGTGCGGTAGGGGACGCGGTTGGCGGCGAGCACGCGCAGGTAGCCGACCAGCTCGGCGGCCTTGTGGCCCGCCCTCGCCAGCCGCCACGGCTTGGTTGCCCAGCCCCTGGCCAGGCGCTTCGCGCCCGCCGCCTCCACGACGCCGACGACCTGGGCGCCGACGCGGACCAGGCTGGCCGCGGCGGTGAGCAGGAAGGGGCCTGCGCCCGCGACCAGCACGCGGCGGCCGACCGCGACCCGCTCGCCCTTGGCGAGGGCCTGCGCGGCGCCCGCCGTGAAGACGCCGGGCAGGTCCCAGCCGGGGAACGGGAGGGTGCGCTCCTGCGCGCCGGTGGCCAGGACGAGGGCGTCCGGGTCGAAGGTGCGCGGGGTGCGGTCGCCGCCGTCGGGCGGGCCGACGAGGGCGTGCACGAGCGGGGGGCGGCCGTCGCGGCGGTCGACGGACCAGACGTGCGCGGTGGTGACGACCTCGCAGCCGGGGTCGTCGACGAGCGCGGCGCGCAGGTCCAGGAAGCGCTGCCAGCCGTGGTGCCACTCGCGCTCGTCGGGGTCGCTGCGCTGGGCGGGCAGGTGCCGCCAGTACTGGCCGCCGAGGTCGTCGCCGGACTCCAGCAGGGTCACGGTCGCGCCGCTCCGGCGGGCGGCGTGCGCGGCGGCCATCCCGGCGGGGCCGCCGCCGACCACGAGGACGTCAGGCACGGTCGTCCTCCTGGGTGCGGACGCGGTCGCCGTCGGCGGCGCGGCGCTGGCAGGCGCGCACGTCGCGCAGGTCGTTGACGGTGACGACGCAGTCGAAGCAGGTGCCGATGCCGCAGAACACGCCGCGCGGGCGGCCCGCGCGGGTGCGGCGCCAGGAGGTGCGGCCGGTGGCGAGGAGGGCGGCGGCGATGCTCTGCCCCGCCACCGCCTCGACGGGCTGGCCGTCGACCTCGATGCGGATCTTGCTCATCGGTCGGTCCCCTCCAGGTGCGGGAGCAGGGTCGGTCGGTCGAGCCGGAACTGCGCGGCCAGCTCGTCGCGCGTCCCGTGCAGCAGGTCGTCGCGCAGGATCTCGGCGGTGGCCAGGCTGAGCCCGATGCCCGCGCCCTCGTGGCCGGTGGCGTGCCACAGGCCGGGCAGGCGGTGGTCGGGGCCGATGACGGGCAGGTGGTCGGGCACGAACGGGCGGAAGCCGCCGTAGGCGCGCATGACCTGGACGTCGGCCAGGAACGGGAACAGCAGCAGGGCCTTGGCAGCGAGCGCGGAGAGCACGCGGGCCTCGATGCGCTCGTCGAAGCCGCGGCGCTCGCGGGAGGAGCCGATGAGGACGGTGCCCGCGGCGGTCGACTCGACCACGCTGGACACCTGGAGGTCGGCGGCGCCGGAGCCGACCGCGCCCACGTAGTCGGCGTCGTAGACCTTGTGCCACACGCGCTGCGGCATCCGGGAGGTGACCAGGACGGTGCCCCGGCGGGGCGCGACCGGGAGGCGCACCCCGAGCCGCTCGGCGACCGCGCCGGACCAGGGGCCCGCGGCGAGCACGACGGCGTCGGCGGTGATCGCGCCTTCGGCGGTGGCGACCCCGACGAGCCTGCCCTTGTCCAGCACGGGCCCGGTGACCTCGACGCCCTGCCGGACCCCGGCGCCGTGGCGGCGGGCGGCGGCGAGCAGCGCCTCGGTGGCGGTGACGGGCTGGACCTGCATGTCGTCGGGGTAGAAGACGGCGGCGGCGCGGTCCGGGGTGAGGTCGGGTTCGAGCTCGCGGACGCGGTCGTCGTCAACGGCCTCGGCGGTGACGCCCGCGGCGCGCTGGGCGGCGGCGAACCCGCGCAGCGCGGTGGCGCCCGCGTCGGTGGTGGCGACGACGAGGCCGCCCTTGCGCTCCAGTTCGAGGTCCGGGAAGCCAGCGGGCAGCTCGTCGCGCAGCTCGTCCTCGACGCG
>NZ_JBQGCX010000951.1:0-2205 GCF_052038725.1 Actinosynnema sp. | reverse complement strand
CGTTCCAGTGCAGGCACTGGCCCAGGTCGACGCCCAGGTAGGCGTAGGCGGCGTGGGCGCGGGCGGCCGCGGGGTCGTCGTTCTCGACGCTGAGCAGGCCGGACCCCCCGGTGCCCGCCTTCGCCCTCGGGCCGGGGTTGTCCAGCAGGACCAGCGCGCGGGCGCGCACCCCGCCGAAGTCCGGGTCGGGGTACGGGACCGCGCCCGCGGGCAGGCCCTCGGCGGCGGCGATCCGGTCGGCGAGCGCCACCAGCGGGGCGACGTGCGGCTCGCCGAGGCGGGCGTGCTTGGCCGCGACGACGGCGGGATCGGCGTTGGCGCGTTCCACGGGTGCCTCCGGGGGGGTGCGGGGCGTCCAGTCACCCACACCGCGCGGTCCGGCACACCCGACTTCTGCGGTGCGCGGCGGCGGTTCCCGTGCCTCCCCCGGTGTCAGTCGTCGGCGGGCGCCACGAGCGCCACCGCCGCCCGCGTGGTCGTCGCGGAACCGCTCGTGGTCGCCCGCGTCGGGGGCGGTCAGGGCGAACCAGCCGACGTGGACCCACCGGTAGGCGTGGCCCAGGGAGTCGGGCCAGGTGAAGTGCCGGAAGTCGAGGAACTCGTCGTTCCGGTGTCCGAGCAGCTCGGGGCGCTCCGCGGGTGGGACGGGCGCCGCACCGGCTCGGGGGCAACGGCTTCCCGAACCCCGTGACAACCGACGTGCACAGGTGGGATGATCCTCACGGTTAAAATCGTTTCAACCACCAACGGACAACTGGTCGCCGGTCAGCGCCGACTCGGGCCCACTTCCCCTGGAGAACCCAGCCCCATGACGGTCACCGCGCCCGCGCAGACCACGCCCGCCCGAGGGTCCGGAGCCGCGATGACCGCGCTCGCCCTCGGCGGCTTCGGCATCGGCACCACCGAGTTCGCGACGATGGGCCTGCTCCCCCAGGTCGCCGAGACGTTCGCCATCTCCATCCCCGCCGCCGGGCACGCGATCACGCTGTACGCGCTGGGCGTGGTCGTGGGCGCCCCGCTGATCGCCGGGCTGGCCGCGCGGCTGCCGCGCAAGGGGCTGCTGATCGCGTTGACCGTGGCGCTGGCGGTCGGCAACGGGCTGTCCGCCGTCGCGTGGGACACCGGGTCGCTGCTGGCGGCCAGGTTCCTCGCCGGGCTGCCGCACGGGGCGTACTTCGGCATCTCCGCCGTCGTCGCCGCCGCGCTCGTGCCCGCGCACCGGCGCGGCACCGCCGTGGCGCGCGTGATGGTCGGGCTGACCGTGGCGAACCTGGTGGGCGTGCCCGCCGCGACGGCCGCCGGGCAGCAGATCGGGTGGCGCTCGGCCTACCTGGCGGTGGCGGCGATCGAGGTCGTGACGGCGCTCGCGCTGGCCCGCTCCCTGCCAGGGGTGGCCGCGCCGCGCGACGCGAGCGTGGCGGCGGAGCTGCGGGCGTTCCGGCGGCTGCCGGTGTGGCTGGCGCTGGCCACCGGCATGGTCGGGTTCGGCGGGATGTTCGCGGTGTACTCGTACATCTCGCCCATCACGACCGAGGTGACCGGGCTGGCCGAGTCCGCGGTGCCGTGGGTGCTGGCGGTGTTCGGCCTGGGCATGACGATCGGCGCGACGTTCTGCGGGCGCTTCATCGACCGGTCGGTGGCGGGCAGCGTGCTCGGGTCGATGGCGGTGATGGTGCTGGTGCTGGTGCTGTTCGGGCTGCTGGCGTCCTGGCCGGTGGCGGCGATCGCGCTGGTGTTCCTGATCGGGTTCGTCTCGCAGGTGCTGGCGTCCGCGCTCCAGGTGCGGCTGATGGACGCCTCGCCGGACGCGCCGTCGCTGGCGGCGTCGTCGAACCACTCGGCGCTGAACGTGGCCAACGGGGCCGGGGCGTGGCTGGGCGGTCTGGCGATCGCGGCCGGGTGGGGGCTGGTGTCCACCGCCTGGGTGGGGGTGGCGCTGAGCGTGGCCGGGCTGGCGGTGGTCGGGGTGTCGGCGCTGGTGGAGCGGCGGGCGCAGGCCTCGGCGTAGGGTTCTCCCCCGATCCGGGGAGTTCCGCGGTTCTTCGGAGGGGCGCGCGCCCGCGTGGTCCACCGTGGGCGGTCATGGGCGATCTGCGAACGGCGCCGCGGCTTCCCGGCGCGTTGGCCGCGCTGGCCACCTGGTCGGACTGGACGGCGTTCGACGCGCTGCCCGCCGCCGCTCCCCGGCGGCCGGGCGCGTACCTG
>NZ_JBQGCX010000950.1:0-9162 GCF_052038725.1 Actinosynnema sp. | reverse complement strand
TTCCCATCATGTCGGGATCGAAGCGGCGGGATGGAAGCCCCCGCCATGCGGGCCGCGCAGGGCGCTGGCAGGCGCCCCCGCCCTGGACAAGCCGCCCCGATCGCGCGAAGAGGCCACCCAAATGCCGCGTCGCGGGCCCCGCGTCCGGTCAGGCGAGCAGGTAGGAGGTGGCGAAGCCGCTCGTGCTGCACACGTTCAGCTGGCTGAGGGTGCGGGTGTAGGTGAAGCCGGGGGGCACGCTGCAGGCCCAGATGCCGCTGCGGGGCTGTTCGAGCAGGTAGGAGGTGGCGAAGCCGCTCGTGCTGCACACGTTGAGCTGGCTGAGCACCCTGGAGTAGGTGAAGCCGGAGGGGACGGTGCAGGCCCAGAGGCCGGTGGTGGGGGTTTCGACGTAGTACGAGGTGGCGAAGCCGCTCGGGGAGCACACGTTGAGCTGGCTGAGCACCCGCGTGTAGGTGCTGCCCGCGGGGACGCTGCAGGCCCAGACGCCCATGACGCCGACCTCGGGGGTGGCGGTGGGGGCGGGTGCGGCCTGGGCGGTGGCGGTTCCGGTCGCCAGTGCGAGCGCGAAGGCGGCGCCCGCCAGCAAACTCATGATCTTGCGCATGGTCTCCCTGTCCGTTCTCCCTGGTGCGGCGGCCGGGCACACGCTAGGGGCGGTGGGGACTGGATGGGTCTGTTTCGGGAGGTGTTTCATCCCCGGTGGGGTGGGATGGCACCTGATGTGATCAACAGGTGGTTACCGGTGGTGCGGGGGTGAGCCCGGTCGGGGGGAATCGTGGGGTGTGGGTCGCTCGTTCGGGTCAGAAGGGTGGCCAGGGGATGGCGGGCCAGTCGCGTTCGTGGTCGACGGCGGGGAGGGTGCCGGTGGCGATGAGGCGCTTGGCGCGGGAGCCCAGTGCCCAGACCTCGGCGCGGGTGAGGTGCTCGTGCAGGGTCTCCCCCAGGTCGCCGTCGAGTCCGGCGAGGAGGCGTTCGGTTCCGGCGATGGCCTGGTCCGGGAGCGGTTGGGACTCCCAGCCCCACAGGACGGTGCGGAGCTTGTCCTCGGCGTGCAGGCAGATGCCGTGGTCGACGCCGTAGACGTGGCCGTCGGGGGCGTGCAGGACGTGGCCGCCCTTGCGGTCGGCGTTGTTGACGAGGGCGTCGAAGGCGGCCATGAGGCGCAGTGCGGGGTGGTCGCGGTGGGCGACGACGAGGGGTTCGCCGTCCTCGGAGGTGGCGTGGAGGACGGGGATGCGGCCGGGGCGGAGCTGGTCGGCGGGGACGAGTTCGACGAGGTCGTCGTCCTCGCGGGTGTCGATCCAGAGCTGGGCCATGCCCGGCCCGAGTGGGCCGGGGCGCAGGACGGTGGGGGGTACGAGGTCGAAGTGGCAGGCCTGGGAGATGAGGTAGGTGGCGTGCTCGCGTCCGGCGAGGGTGCCGTCGGGGAAGTCCCAGAGGGGGCGTTCGCCGCGGACGGGTTTGTAGACGCAGGTGGCGGTGGCGCCGTCGAGTTCGACGTCGCAGAGCAGGGTGGCGTTGGAGGCGTCGACGAGTCGGCCCCGGATGTCGAGCGTGCCGTGGGTGAGCAGCTCGACGACGTCGTTGTCGTCGGGCCGCCGCACCGCTGTCAGCTCTCCTCCGAGCGGCGGTAGCCGTTCTGCCTGGGGCAGATGTGGCCCTCGGGGTCGAGGGGTTCGCCGCACAGGGGGCAGGGTTTGCGGCCTGCCTTGACGACTCGTTCGGCGCGTTCGGCGAACGCCCTGGCCTCGGCCGGGGTGAGGAAGACGCGGACGGCGTCCGGGCCTTCCTCGGTGTCGTCGAGCACGACGGCCTCGTCGACGTCCTCCTCGGTGACGGCGAGCAGTTCGATGACGACGGCCTCGGACTCGGAGTCCCAGCCGAGGCCCATCGTGCCGACCTTGAACTCCTCCTCGACCGGCACCGCGAGGGGTTCGGTGTCCCGGAGGTCGTCGGGGGCCGCTTCGGGGACTTCGGCGCCGAACCTGCGGTGAACCTCCTCCAGCAGCGAGCCGATGCGCTCGGCGAGTACGGCGACCTGTTGCTTCTCCAGCGCGACGCTGACCGTCCGGGCCTCCTCGGAGGCCTGGAGGTAGAAAACGCGCTCGCCGGGTTGCCCGACTGTGCCGGCGATGAACCGGTCGGGCTGGCGGAATACGTGGATGACGCGTGCCATGACGACACCGACCCTAGGCCACGGCGTGATGATCGGCAGCCCTGGCCCGTGTTTTCCGGGTGTCGGGGCCGTGCGCGCGGGTGTGCGCGCGCGGGGCGTTAGGGTCGGTTCGTGGTGGAGATCGCGTCGTACGGGACGTGGGAATCGCCGGTGACGGCGTTGGAGGCGGCGCGGGCGGGTGGTGGGCCCCAGTGGGTCTGGCTGCACGGTGGCGCGGTGTGGTGGGCGTGCTCGCTGCCCTCGGAGGGGGGTCGGCTGGAGCTGCTGCGGGACGGGGCGCCGGTGTTGGGGGCGCCGTGGAACGTGCGGAACCGGTTGCACGAGTACGGGGGTCGGCCCTACGCGGTGGTGGACGTGCCGGGTGGGGTGCGGGTGGCGTTCACGAACTGGGAGGACCAGCGGATCTACCTGCTGGACCCGGACGGTGGTGGGGTGCCTGTGCCGATCACGGTGGAGCCGTCGGTGCGGCACGGGTTGCGGTACGGGGACCTGGTGGCGGGGCCGGACGGCGGGTCGGTGTGGTGCGTGCGGGAGTCGGTGACCGGTCCGGCGCCGACGGACGTGGTGCGGGAGATCGTGTCGGTGCCGCTGGACGGTGGTGAGCCGGTGGTGCTGGCGGCCAGTCACCGGTTCATGGCGGGGGTGCGGCCGAGTCCGGACGGGGCTCATCTGGCGTGGATCGGGTGGGATCACCCGGACATGCCGTGGGACAGCTCGGAGCTGTGCGTGGCCGGGGTCGGTGGTGGGCACCGGGTGGTCGCGGGTGGTGCGGGCGAGTCGGTGTGCCAGGTGGAGTGGGACGGCAGCGCGGCGCTGCTGGCGCTGACGGACCCGGACGGCTGGTGGAACCTGCACCGGATCGGGTTCGACGGGTCGCGGGAGAACCTGGCGGCGTGCGAGCGCGAGCTGGGTGGGGCGTTGTGGAAGCCGGGGCAGACGTGGTTCGCGCCGGTGGGTGACGGTTACCGGTACGCGGTGCTGGCGTCGGGGTCGTTGGCGGTGCTGGACGAGCGCGGGAGGTCCGTGACGCCGGTGGAGGTGGACCTGCCGGTGTGGCAGGCGGGGATCGTGGTGTCCGGTGGGGTGGTGGCCGGGGTCGCGGGTGGTCCGCTGGTGGAGTCGTCGGTGGTGACGCTGGACCTGTCGACGGGTGTGGTGGAGCACCGCTCGGAGGCCGCGGCGCCGCACGCGCGGTACCTGCCGGAGCCGGAGCTGCGGGTGTTCTCGCGGCCGGACGGGCAGCGGGTTCCGGCGTGGGTGTACCTGCCGTTCAACCCGGACTTCGCGGCGCCGGAGGGTGAGCTGCCGCCGTTCGTGGTGCACGTGCACGGTGGGCCGACGGGTCGGTTCGCGCCTGCGCTGGATCTGGACTTCGCGTTCTTGACCAGTCGGGGCATCGGTGTGGTGGCGGTGGACTACGGGGGGTCGACGGGGTACGGGCGGGCGTACCGGGAGCGCTTGCGCGGGCAGTGGGGCGTGGTGGACGTCGAGGACTGCGCGGCGGTCGCGGAGGCGTTGGCCGCGGAGGGGACGGCGGATGGCGCGCGGTTGGCGATCCGGGGTGGTAGCGCGGGTGGGTGGACGTCGGCGGCGTCGTTGACGTCGGTGTCGACGTACCGGTGCGGGATGGTGGCGTTCCCGATCCTGGACCTGGCTGGGTGGACGGCCGAGGGCGGGGAGACGCACGACTTCGAGTCGCGGTACGTGGAGGGGTTGGTGGGTCGGCTGCCGGAGGCCGCGCAGCTGTACCGGGACCGGTCGCCGAGCGGGCGGGCGGACCGGTTGGCGGGTCCGGTGCTGATGTTGCAGGGGTTGGAGGACGAGATCTGCCCTCCGGCGCAGGCGGAGCGGTTCATGGCGGGGTTGGCGGGCAGTGGGGTGCCGCACGCGTACCTGGCGTTCGAGGGTGAGCAGCACGGGTTCCGGCGGGAGGCCACGATGGTGGCGGCGTTGGAGGCGGAGCTGTCGTTCTACGGGCAGGTGCTGGGGTTCGTGCCGTCGGGTGTGCCGGTGTTGGGGTTGAGCTCGTGAGCGGGTTGTTGGCGCCGGGTGACCGGGTGGTGGTGGTGTCGCCGTCGTCGGCTTCGCCCGCGGAGGACGTGGACGCGGGGGTGGCGCTGCTGCGGGGGTGGGGGTTGGACGCGGTGGCTGCGCCGCACGCGAAGGACTACCACCCTGGTTTGCGGTACCTGGCGGGGACTGATCCGGATCGGGCGGCGGACCTGACGGCGGCGCTGGTGGACCCGGCGGTGCGGGGGGTGCTGTGCGCGCGGGGCGGGTACGGCGCTCAGCGCATGGTGGACCTGGTGGACTGGCCGTCGGTGGCGGCGGCGGAGCCGTCGGTGTTCGTGGGGTCCAGTGACGCGACGGCGTTGCACGAGCGGTTCTCGGCGTTCGGGTTGGCGTCGTGGTTCGGGCCGATGGTGGCGACGCCGGCGTTCCTGTCGGACGCGGTGGCGCGGGAGAACCTGCGTCGGGCGCTGTTCGAGGGGGTGCGGTCGTACTCGGGTGTGCCGGTGGTGGGTGGTCGGGCGTCGGGGGTGGCGTTCGGGGGGAACCTGAGCCTGCTGGGTCCTCCCCCGCCGGAGGGCGCGGTGGTGCTGGTCGAGGAGGTCGGCGAGGAGCCGTACCGGGTGGACCGGATGCTGACGGCGCTGCGGCGGTCGGGGTGGTTCGGCGGGGTGGCGGCGGTGGTGCTGGGCTCGTGGGACGGGTGCGGTGACCGGTCGGTGGTGGACGAGGTGCTGGCGGACCGGTTGGGCACGTTGGGTGTGCCGGTGCTGGGGGACGCGGGGTTCGGGCACTGCCCGGAGCAGGTGACGGTGCCGCTGGGGGTGCGGGTGGAGGTGGACGCGGACGCCGGGGTGGTGACGGTCCTGGACCGCGCCGGCAGTGGTGGGCCGCGGCCGTTGTTGGATGTGGCGAGCTGACCTGAGGGGTCGGCGCGGTGACCCCCGTGGGGGCCGGGATCTTCCTCCCCGGCCCCCACGGCTTTGTCGGGTGCGGGGTCAGGCGTGGGTGGTGAGCCGGTCGGCGAGGTCGGCGTACCGGTCGAGGGCGGTGGCTCGGGCGGTGTCGCGGTGGGCCTCGTGCTCGGCCAGGCGGGCGAGCAGGGCGTTGCGGACCTCGTGGTAGCAGTCCGGGCCCAGGGGCAGGCGCAGCGGGGTGTGGCCGCTGTCGACGAGGTCGACGAGGGCGGCGGCGATCTTGTCGGGGTCGTTGACCAGGGGGATCTCGCCGCTGGTGATGGCGCGGCGGACCTGTCCGGCGGGGCCCGCGTCGTACTCGGGCATGACGGGGGCGGTGGCCAGGGCCTGGCCGAAGCCGGTGGGGGCGGCGCCGGGTTCGACGATGGTGAGGTCGATGCCGAAGGGGGCGATCTCGGCGGCGGCGGTCTGGCAGAAGCCCTCGATGCCCCACTTGGCGGCGTGGTAGTAGCCGAAGTTGGGGAAGGCGGCTTGGCCGCCCGCGGTGGAGATCTGCAGGACGCGGCCTCGGCCCTGGGCGCGCAGGTGGGGCAGGGCGGCGCGGATGACCGCGATGGAGCCGAGGAGGTTGGTGTCGATGACCTGGCGGATCTGGTCGTCGGTGGCTTCCTCGACGGAGGCGAACACGGCGTAGCCGGCGTTGTTGACGACGACGTCGATGTGGCCGAGTTCGGTGAAGGCGGCGGTGACGACCTCGTTCACCTGTTCGGTGTCGGTGACGTCGAGGGCGCGCACCCACAGCCGGTCGCCGTGCTCGGCCTTCAGGTCGGCCAGGACCTCGGGGCGGCGCAGGGTGGCGGCGACGCGGTCGCCGCGGTCGAGGAGCCGCCGGGTCAGCAGCAGGCCGAAGCCGGATGAGGTGCCGGTGATGAACCACGTGCTGGTCATTGCTGGGGTGTTCCTCTCGCTCAGGTGCTGGTGGTGACGCTATGAGCTGGAGTCGAGGCGAGGTCAACTCCGTAGGGTGGGTGAATGACCTCGGTGACGGACGCACCCCTGCTGACCATCGGCGACGTGGCCGGGTTGACGGGGTTGAGCGTGCACGCGGTGCGCTTCTACGAGCGGGAGGGGTTGTTCGTGTCGCCCGTTCGGCGCAACGCGGCGGGGCGGAGGGTGTTCGGGTGGGAGGACGTGGGGTGGTTGCGGGCGTGCGCGCGGTTGCGCGGGGCGGGGATGCCGGTGCCGGAGATCCGGCGGTACGCGGAGCTGGTGCGCGCGGGTGAGGGGACGGTGCGGGAGCGGTTGGCGCTGCTGCGGGCGCACGAGGAGCGGATGGCGGCGCAGGTGGCGGAGCTGACGTCGTTGCTGGGGGTGGTGCGGGGGAAGGTGGCGCTGTACGCGGCGCACCTGGAGGCGGGGTCGGCGCAGGCGTTGTGGGTGGACAGCCCGGACTGCTCGCCGCCCGCGCCGCCGTCCTCGCCCTCGTCCTCGCCCTCGTCCTCGTCCGGTGGTGTCGGGGGGCGGCGTTAGCCTGCGCGGTGTGGCGGAGGTGTCGGGCCCGTGGGGCGTGTGGCGGGTGGTGTGCCGCATCGACGTGGACGAGGCGGACTTCCCGTGGTTGGCGGGGTCGGTGACGGCGGGGCCCGCGTTCGACGGGTGCGCGCCGCTGTTCGCGCGGGTGCGGGAGCTGGCCGGGCGGGCGTGGTTCCGGTTCAGCGAGGAGCCGTTCGAGGGCTGAGGCCGGGCTCTGCGGGGGTCTGGTGGTACCTGTCCCGGCGGGGTCTCCCGGACGTGCGGGACCGCTGCCAGCCTGGGCGCATGGCTGAGGACCTGCTCACCGCGCACGCGGACCTGTTCGACCTGGGCGGCAAGCGCGCGCTCGTCACCGGCGGCACCAGGGGCATCGGGATGATGATGGCGCGTGGCCTGCTGCGGGCGGGTGCGAGCGTGGTCGTCAGCTCGCGGGACGCGGACGCGTGCGCGGCGGCGCAGCGGGCGCTGTCCGCGTTCGGGGAGGTGCGGGCGATCCCCGCCGACCTGTCCCGGCACGAGGGGTGCCTGCGCCTGGCCGAGCTGGTCACGGCGGGCTCGGAGCGCCTGGACGTGCTGGTCAACAACGCGGGGGCGATGTGGCGCGAGCCGCTGGAGACGTTCCCGGACGAGGCGTGGGACAGCGTGGTCGACCTGAACCTGAAGGCGCCGTTCTGGCTGGTGCGGGCGTTGCTGCCCGCGTTGCGCCGGGCCGGGACGGCCGACGATCCCGCGCGGGTGGTCAACGTCGGCAGCATCGCCGCCATCCACGTCGCCGCCTCGCCGAACTACTCGTACGCCGCCAGCAAGGCGGGGTTGCACCAGCTCACCAGGGTGCTGGCCAGGGAGCTGGGGCCGCAGCACGTGGCGGTGAACGCGGTGGCGCCCGGACCGTTCCCGTCGCGGATGATGGCGGCCACGCTCGACGTCGCGGGCGAGGCGATCGCCGCGAAGGCCCCGCTGGGACGGCTGGGTCGTGACGACGACATGGCGGGGGTCGCGGTGTTCCTGGCCAGTCGGGCCGCGGCGTACCTGACGGGCGCGGTGATCCCGGTCGACGGCGGCATCGCCACGACCGCGTCGGGCACCTAGAGGCGGGAACCCTGGGACGGGGACCTGGAGGCGGGGACCTGGAGACGACGGGCACCCGGAAGTGGGCGCCGGGGCCGAGGAGGGGTGGCGATGATCGACCTGCGCACCGAGATCAGGGAGTTCCTGGGGTCGCGCCGCGCGCGGATCACCCCCGAGCGGGCCGGGTTGCCCGTCTACGGCGCCAACCGCCGGGTTGCGGGGCTGCGCCGCGAGGAGGTGGCGCTGCTGGCCGGGGTGTCGGTGGACTACTACGTGCGCATGGAGCGCGGCAGCCTCGCGGGCGCCTCCGACGGGGTGCTCGACGCGGTGGCCTCCGCGCTGCAGCTGGACGAGGCCGAGCGCGAGCACCTGTTCCACCTCGCCCGGCAGTCCCGGCCCTCCGGCGTCCCGCGTCGGGCACGGCCCGCGGGGGCGGTGCGCCCGGCGCTGCGGCGGGTGCGCGACGCGGTCGCCGACGCGCCGGCCTGGATCTGCAACGGCCGCTACGACGTGCTGGCCGCGAACCGGCTGGCCGCCGCGCTGTTCTCACCGGTGCTGGCCGGCGCGCGCCGTCCGGCGAACACCGCGCGGTTCGTGTACCTGGAGCCCGAGGCGGCGGGGGCGTTCTTCGTCGACCACGAGCGCGTCGCGCGCGACGTGGCGGCGAAGCTGCGCATGGAGGCCGGTCGCGACCCGCACGACGAGGACCTGATCGCCCTGGTCGGGGAGCTGTCCACGCGCAGCGCGCTGTTCCGGCGGCGGTGGGCCTCGCGGGACGTGCGGTTGCACCGGTCGGGGCGCAAGCGGCTGCGCCACCCGGTGGTGGGCGCGCTCGAGCTGGACGTGGAGTCGATGGAGCTGCCCGCCGATCCCGGTCTGCTGCTGAGCGTCTACACCGCTCCGGCGGGCACGGCGAGCGCGGACGGTCTGGCGCTGCTGGCGTCGTGGGCGGCCGGTCGGGAGAGCGGGGTGCGGGCGTTCGGCTGACCTGACGGCCCGCCGTGCCGGTCGGTCGCAGTGTCGGGAACGCGCAGTTCACCGGTGTCGCCCTCCCCCTCGGCGGGCGCCGTTGACCGGCATACCGACCGGTCGGTACCCTCGCGGCGTGGGCAACGCGAGGACGCGTGAGGTCGACGCCGTGGTGCTGGACTGGGGCGGGGTGATGACCGTGCCGGTCCCCGCGTTCGTGGACTCCTGGCTGACCGCCGAGCGCATCGACCGCGAGCGCTACACCACCACCCTGCGCGCCTGGATGGGCCGCTCCGCTCCCCCGGACACCCCGGTCGCCCGCCTGGAGACCGGGGAGCTGCCGGTGGCCGAGTTCGAGGCGCTGCTCGCCGCCGAGCTGACCACCCTGGACGGGACCCCCGTGCCCGCGCCCGGCCTGCTGCGCCGCATGTTCGGCCAGGCCCACCCCGACCCGGCGATGGTCGACCTGGTGCGGTCGGCGCGCGC
>NZ_JBQGCX010000949.1:0-3305 GCF_052038725.1 Actinosynnema sp. | reverse complement strand
TCGGGCGGGGTCAGCGGTGCGCCATCGGCCGCTTCGGGGGCGCCGACCTGCGGCGGTACACCACGTACGGGCGCCACAGGTACGCGATCGGGGCCGACCACACGTGCACCAGCCTGGTGAACGGCCAGATCGCGAACAGCAGGAACGCGCTCAGCGCGTGCAGCTGGAACACCAGCGGGACGTCCACCATCAGCAGCGGGTCCGGGTTCAGGGCGAACAGGCCCCGGACCCACACCGAGATGGTCTCCCGGTAGTCGAAGCCGCCCTTGACCAGCTGCTCCACCACCGTCGCCGTCACGCCCATGGCGACCACGAAGCCCAGCACCGCGAACAGCACCTTGTCCGACTTCGTGGTGGTGCGGTTGATCCTCGGCTCCAGCACCCGGCGCGCGATCAGCAACCCCAGGCCCACCACCAGCATCACCGCGGCCACGCTGCCCGCGCCCACCGCCACCAGGTGGTACAGGTGCTCGGTGATGCCGACGAACTCCGTCACCGCCTTCGGCACCAGCAGACCCATCGCGTGGCCGCCGATCGCGGCGAACGCGCCCAGGTGGAACAGCGGCGAGCCCCAGCGCAGCCAGCGCCGCTCCAGCAGCTGCGTGGTCCGCGTGGTCCAGCCGAACTGGTCGCTGCGCCAGCGCCACACGTGGCCCACCGCGAACACCGTCAGCGCCGCGTACGGGAAGACGACCCACAGCAGGGTGCTCACACCCGCACCTCCATTCCGGTCAGGTAGTCGGGCGGGGCGAAGGGGGCCAGGCCCACCTCCTCCACCGGCGGCCCCTCCAGGGCCAGTTCCCGCATCGCGGCCTTCTCCTCCTCGCCCAGCTCGGGGAGCAGGGCGCACAGCGCCTCCAGCAGGTCCGCGTACGGCGAACCGGCGTCGGCCAGCCCGGCGCGGATCAGCTCGAGGCCCGAGCGGTGCTGGCGCAGCGGGGCCTCGCCCGCGCCCGGTCCCAGCAGGGCGGCGAACTCGCACACCACCGGCAGGTAGTCCGGCAGCTCGTCCTCGGGCGGGGTCAGCGACGCGGCGCGGTAGCGCTGCTTGAGCACCAGCATGGCCATGCCGCGCTTGCGGGTGTCGCCGTGCAGGTAGTACGTCAGGTACAGGCTGGTGCGGCGGCGCAGGTCGAACGTGCGCACGTAGTGCTGCGCCAGCTCGAACGGCTCCTGCTCGCGGTACCAGGCCAGGAACCGCTCCAGCGGTTCGCGCGCCGGGCCGTCCGGTGCCTCGGGGACCGCGAACGGGCCGTTCTCGGGGTACTGCAACAAGGTCGCCAGCAGCTCGAACGTCTCGGCCCTGCCCGGCTCGGCCTGCTTCGCCCTCACCGCTTCAAGCCCTTCCTCGGCGGCGCGCTCAGCGACAGCGACACCGCGCCACGTCCCGGACCCCCGCCGCCCATGCCGGGACCGCCCTCGCCGTCCAGCGGGCACCCGGTCGCCAGGCCCGCCAGCTGCGCCGCGTCCTCCTTGTGCGCCAGCGGGATCACGTACCGGTCCTCGTACTTCGCGATGGCCAGCAACCGGTACAGGTCCTCGACCTCCTCGGCGGTCAGGCCGATCGAGTCGAGCAGGCCCTGGTCGACGGTGCCGTCGAGCGAGCGGTTGCGCATGTGCCCGCGCATCCCGGCCAGCTTCATCAGCACCCCCGCCACCACCTCCGGGTCACCGGCGGTGAACAGGTTCGCCAGGTACTCCACCGGGATGCGCAGGTCGCGGATCGCGTGGAACACGTCGTCCGGGTCCGACGAGTCGCCGTCCACGGCGGTGACCGCGTCCAGCACCGGCGACAGCGGCGGGATGTACCAGACCATGGGGGCGGTGCGGTACTCCGGGTGCAGCGGCAGCGCGACCTTGTACTTGCTGATCAGCGCGTGCACCGGCGACTTGCGGGCGGCCTCCAGCCAGTCGTGCGCGATGCCCTGCGCCAGCGCCTCCCGCGCGACCTCCGGGTCGTGCGGGTCCAGGATCAGCGCGCGCTGCGCGTCCAGCAGGTCCTTCGGGTCCGGCACGCTCAGCGCGGCGGTGACCGCGTCCGCGTCGTACAGCACGATCCCGAGGTACCGCAGCCTGCCCACGCAGGTCTCCGAGCACACCGTGGGCTGCCCCGCCTCCACGCGCGGGAAGCAGAACGTGCACTTCTCGGCCTTGCCCGTGACGTGGTTGAGGTAGACCTTCTTGTACGGGCACGAGGACACGCACATCCGCCAGCCGCGGCACCTGTCCTGGTCCACCAGGACGATGCCGTCCTCCTCGCGCTTGTACATCGCGCCCGACGGGCACGCCGACACGCACGCGGGGTTCAGGCAGTGCTCGCACAACCTGGGCAGGTGGAACATGAAGGTGCGCTCGAACTCGAACTTCACCTTCTCCCGGATGCCCTCCAGGTTCGGGTCGCCGGGGGCGTGCTCGGGCGCGCCGCCCAGGTCGTCCTCCCAGTTGGCGCCCCACGTGATCGCGGTGTCCTCGCCGGTCAGCAGTGACTTCGGCCGCGCCACCGGGGTGTGCTCGCCGGCGGGCGCGCTCAGCAGCGTGTCGTAGTCGTAGGTGATCGGCTCGTAGTAGTCGTCGATCGAGGGCATGTCCGGGTTGGCGAACAGGCTCAGCAACCGCTGGGTCCTGCTGCCGCCGCGCAGCCGCAGCCTGCCCTTCCTGTCGAGCTCCCAACCGCCCTTCCAGCGGTCCTGGTCCTCGTACCGCTTGGGGTAGCCGATGCCGGGGCGGGTCTCGACGTTGTTGAACCACACGTACTCGACGCCCGAGCGGTTCGTCCACGCCTGCTTGCAGGTCACCGAGCAGGTGTGGCACCCGATGCATTTGTCGAGGTTCAGCACCATCGCGATCTGAGCACGGATCTTCATGGCGATCGTCGTCCTTACTCGGCGGCCTGGAGAGCGACGTCGGCATTGGCCTCGCAGGGCCCCTCCAGCCAGTCGACCTTGTCCATCTTGCGGACCACGACGAACTCGTCGCGGTTGGCACCCACGGTACCGTAGTAGTTGAAGCCATAGGAAAGCTGCGCGTAGCCGCCGATCATGTGCGTCGGCTTCAGCACCGCGCGGGTCACGGAGTTGTGGATGCCACCGCGCTGTCCGGTGATCTGCGAGCCCGGCGTGTTCACGATCTTCTCCTGGGCATGATACATCATGCACATGCCGTCCTTGACCCGCTGGGACACGACCACGCGGGCGGAGATCGCACCGTTGATGTTGTAGACCTCGATCCAGTCGTTATCGACCAGACCCGCCCGCTTCGCGTCGTTCTCCGACACCCACACGACGGGGCCGCCGCGGTTGAGGGTC
>NZ_JBQGCX010000948.1:0-1754 GCF_052038725.1 Actinosynnema sp. | reverse complement strand
GCCGCACTCCTCGAAGTCGGCGAGCGCGGCGTGGGGGCGACCGGCGGCCAGGTGGGCGTGGCCCCTGGCGCGCAGGTACACCGCCCAGTGCCAGGTGTCGCGCACGGTCACCGGGACGCTGCGCTTGAGCTGGGCCTCGGCCTCGTCGTGCTTGCCCGCCGTGGAGGTGGCGAGCACGAGGGCGGCGAGCGGGGAGGCGATGGCCTGTCCCCAGTTGCGCGGGGACAGGGTGGCCAGCGCGAGGCGGGCCTGGCGCTCGGCGCCCGCCAGGTCGCCCTCCAGCAGGGCGATGTGGGCGCGGGCGTCGGCGAGGGTGGCCTTCCAGGTGGTGTTCTGGCCGGTGCCCAGCTCCTCGCGCAGCGCGTCGTGCCAGTGCTTCGCGCGGGTGAGCGCCCCGCACGCGGCGAGCGTCATGAGGGCGTGCACGACCAGTTCCGGCGCGCTGTCGGGCATCCACCGGTTGCGCAGGACCCACTCGGCGGCGGCCAGGAGGTCCTCCTGGTGGTCGCGGGCGAGCGCGGAGCGGCGGTCCCCGGTGGCGGGGCGGACGGCGGCGGCCACGGTCGGGTGCTGCCAGCGGACCCAGTCGCGCAGGACGCGGTGCTCGGCCAGGACGGGGCTGCCGGGCCTGGCGGCGGCCTCCTCCATGCGGCGCAGGGTGGTCCCGGCCTCGGCGCGGCGGCCGTGCCAGAGCTGGTAGCGCAGCAGGGCTCCGGTGTCGCGCGGGTCGAGGTGGCCGCGCTCGGCGGCCTCGGCGAGCGCGGGCAGGTGCCTGGCGACCACGGACGGTGTTGTTCGCCACTGGACGGCGGCGAGCGCGGCGAGCAGGGCGGCCTGGCCCGGCTCGTCGTCGGCGGGGCAGGCGGCGCGGGCGAGCTTGAGGCAGTCGGTGGCGTGGTCGAGGCGCTGCTCGACCAGGGCGCTGGCGGCGGCGTCGCGGAGCACGGACCCCGACCAGGGCGCGGTGGCCGCGCCCGCCGCGACCAGGTGGGTGGCGATGTCGCCGCTGGGCAGGCCCTCCACGTAGAGCAGCTCGGCGGCGCGCTGGTGCAGCTCGGTCAGCTCGTCGGCGCCGATGTCGCCGAGGACGGCGGCGCGCACGGCGGGGTGCCGGAAGCGGCCGTCGTCGAGCAGGCCCGAGCTGTTGAGGGAGGTGACGGCCTCGGTGGCGGCGGTGGTGAGCCCTGGGAAGCGGCAGAGCAGTTCGGGGGTGGCGTTCTCGCCGAGGACGGCGACGGCGCGCACGACCTCCAGCAGCTCCGGGTCCCAGCGGTGCAGGCAGGCCAGGACGGCCCTGCGGAACGCCTCGCCGATGACGACGGCGTCGTCGGCGGTGTGCTCGGCACCGCCGAGGTGGGCCGCGCGGTGGTCCTGGAGCAGCGCCTTGACCAGCAGCGGGTTGCCGCCGCTGACGGCGTGCACGGTGAGGGCGGAGGCGGAGGCGGCGGTGGCCGGGTCCAGCTCCCTGGTGATGACCTGGGCGACGCCGCGCGGGGACAGCGGGGACAGGCGCATCCCGGTGAAGCGGGACATGCGGGTGAGCTCGGCGCGGAACAGGGCGTTGACGCGGCGGGAGTGGTCGGACTCGGTGAGCACGACGATCATTCGGGCGGTGTCGATCCGGCGCAGCAGGTACAGCAGCGCCTGGAGGCTGAGCAGGTCGGCGTGCTCGACGTCGTCCACGGTGATGGCGACGGGGCGGCGGCGGGCGATCTCCAGGAGTTGTTCGCAGGCCTCGCGGATCGCCTGCGGGG
>NZ_JBQGCX010000947.1:0-3838 GCF_052038725.1 Actinosynnema sp. | reverse complement strand
CCGAGGCGGCCTGGAAGCCGACGTTCCAGCGGACGAACCTGCCGTACCAGCCGGTGGAGCTGGCGGTCGTGACGTCCCGGATGACGAACTCGTGCGGCACGGTCGAGCCGGGGGCGACCGCCCGGTACTGCAACGGCACGATCTTCTGGACGCCCGCCTACTACTCGGCCGAGCAGGGCCCGGCGAACGCGAACCACCCCGGCAAGTACCTGGGGCAGCTCGCGCACGAGTACGGGCACCACGTGCAGTGGCTCGCGGGCATCCTCAAGGCCGCCGGGCAGGCGCAGTACGACCGGGGCGGCTGGGACACCCCGGCCGGGCTGGACCTGACCCGCAGGCTGGAGCTCCAGGCGACCTGCTTCGGCGGGATGACGCTGGCCCCGTTCTCGCACGGCGCGATCCCCACCGACGTGATCCAGCACGCGCTGACCGACGCGAGCAACCGGGGGGACAACCCGAACCTGAACCGCGACCACGGTTCAACCCAGAGCAACTCCAGCTGGGTGAACCATGGGTTCAAGAACAACAGCACCAGCGCGTGCAACACTTGGACGGCCGACGCGAACGCCGTCAGCTAGCCCATGGCGCTACCCCTGTCGGGAGGATCGTGGACACGCCCGAGCGGCGGGGTGGCAACCCCTTGGCGGTGGTCTCGGTGTTCGTGGTGGTCGTCGCGGGCGTCCTCGGCCTGGCGCTGGTCCCCCGGCTGGGGCTGACCAGGCAGGTGGAGGGGCGCGCGGTGGCCGCCGCCCCGATCGAGGCCGACCCGGCGTCGGGCGAGCCCGAGGGGAGCAGGCCCCGGTCGGTCTACCGGCTGGGCGACCACCCGCTGCTGACCTCGGACCGGCGGCTCGGGCAGGTGACCTGCGAGCTCCCCGCGTTCGGGACCGGCGACGAGCAGCTGGCCGCGTTCTACCGGGCGGGCGTGCTGTGCCTGGACCGGGCCTGGGAGCCGGTGCTCGCGCAGGCCGGGCTGCCGTTCGCCACGCCCGAGCTGAACACCGGGCCGGAGCTGGAGGACGGGCCCTGCGGGGCCGCGCCCTCGGCGGACGAGGCCGTCGCCTACTACTGCGGGAGCAACCGGACGGTGTACATGCCGACCGCGCGCCTGCGCGCTCCCGGCGGGGGCGAGGACCGGGCGTCCTCGCACCTGGCGACGTTGGCGCACGAGTACGGGCACCACGTGCAGGCGCTGTCCGGGGTGCTGCGGGCCGGGAACCGGCGGATCGCCGAGGCGGGCGAGAGCGACCCGGCCGGGCTGGAGATGTCCCGGCGGCTGGAGCTCCAGGCCAACTGCTTCGCGGGCATGTTCCTGGCCTCGGTCTCCGGGCGCGGCTCGGTCGACCGGGTGCTGGCCGAGGAGGCCGTGGAGGACTTCCGGTACGCGGTCGTCGAGCCGCCCGAGCGCAACAGCCACGGCAGCCCGGCCAACCAGGACACCTGGGCCCGCGCCGGGTTCGGCGGCGGGACCTCGGCCTGCAACACGTTCACGGCGGACGCCGGGGCGGTCGGCTGAGGGCAGGTCGCGCGGGCCTGGCCGCCGGAGACCGGACTGCCGGGGAACTGGCTGTCGGGGAACCGGCTGCCGGGGAACCGGGTCAGGAGGCCCGCCGGTCCAGGGAGTGGAGCAGGCGCCCCGCGCCGTAGTCGAGCTCCGTCGCGATCCGCACCAGGTCCGCCACCGCCCGCGAGCGGCTGTGCGGCGGCCAGGCGATCACCGTGGTGACCTTCGGGGCGTCCGGCACCGGCACGGCCGCCAAATCCGAGCCGAGGCTGCTGCGGCAGGTCTCCGGCAGGATCGCCGCCGCCCGGCCCAGCGCGATGAGCTGGAGCAGCTGCAGGTGGTCGCGCACCGCCGGTCCCGGACCGTCCGGGTAGCCGCCGTCGCGGTCGGGCCACCGGGGCAGCGGCAGGTCCGGCAGGGACTCCACCTCCGCCGTCGTCAGCTCCGCGCGCGCCGCCAGGGGGTGGCGGGCGGGCAGCACCACGACCTGGTCGTGCGTTACCAGCTCCTCGGTGTCCAGGCCGACCGTGGAGTCGAACGGCAGGTGCAGCAGGGCCACGTCCGCCCGGCCGTCGCGCAGGTACCACTCCTGCTCGCCGATGCCGGACAGCACCACGTCCACCGCCACCGAGCCGGGCACGCGGCCGTACGCGGCCAGCAGGTCGGGCAGGACGTCGTTCGACGCGCCCGCCTTCGACACCAGCACCACCTTCGGGTCCTCGACCCCGGCCCGCCGCGTGCGCCGCTCCGCCGCCGCCACCGCGTCCAGCGCGGCCCTGCCCTCGGCGAGCAGCACCGCGCCCGCGCCGGTCAGCCGGACGCCCCTCGGGGTGCGCTCCAGGAGCTGGGCGCCGAGCCTGCGCTCCAGCTGCTGGACCGCCCGCGACAGCGGCGGCTGCGCGATGCCCAACCTGGCCGCCGCGCGGCCGAAGTGCAGCTCCTCGGCGACCGCGACGAAGTACCTCAGCTCCCTGGTCTCCACGACCACCAGCGTAGTCACCTGCGGCGATACCCGGCCAGTATCGCCGGTTACCGACACGGTGTTGGCGGTGCGGGCGGGGTCGGCAGCAGGGTTGGGGACATGAGTGAGAAGCCAGTCGCGCTGGTCACCGGCGCCAACAAGGGGATCGGCTACGAGATCGCGGCGGGGCTGGGCGCCCTCGGGTGGGCCGTCGGGGTCGGGGCGCGGGACGACGTCCGGCGGGAGGAGGCCGTCGCCAAGCTCCGGGCCGCGGGCGTGGACGCGTTCGGGGTGCCGCTCGACGTCACCGCCGACGACGCGGCCCCGAACTCGGCGAAGGCCGCCGCCGAGCTGGTCGAGCGGGAGCGGGGGCGGCTCGACTCGCTGGTCAACAACGCGGGCATCACCGGCGGGTCGCCGCAGGAGCCCACGCTGATCGACCCGGACACCATCCGGACCGTCGTGGAGACCAACGTCATCGGCGTCCTGCGGGTCACCAACGCGTTCCTGCCGCTGCTGCGCCGCTCCGCCTCGCCGCGGATCGTCAACGTCTCCAGCTCCGTCGGGTCGCTGACCTACCAGTCGAGCACGCAGGCCGACAACAAGGTCGGACCGATCGCCGCCGCCTACTCACCGTCCAAGTCGTTCCTCAACGCGATCACCCTCCAGTACGCCAGGGAGCTCGCGGGCACGAACGTGCTGATCAACTCCTGCTGCCCCGGCCACGTCGCCACCGACCTCAACGGGTTCCGGGGCCACCGCACGCCCGAGCAGGGCGCCGCCGCCGCGATCCGGCTCGCCACGCTGGCCGACGGCGGGCCCACCGGGAGGTTCTTCGACGACGAGGGCGAGGTGCCCTGGTGAGCCCGTCCCACGGGCTGGAATAGATCGTCCCACCACCGGGTTGAGGCGGACGTCGGAACCGCGCCAGCAGACAAGGGGAGCTGCCATGACCGACGTCCGAGACCTGCTCCGCCAAGGCCGGATCTTCCGGGGCGCGGGGAACCCGAGCACCGCCGCCAGGCACTTCGCGCGGGCGGCCGAGCTGGCCCCCGACGACCGGACCGTGCTGACCGAGCTGGCGCTCGCGCACTTCCAGTCCGCCGCGCTGCCGCGCGCCGAGGAGGTGCTGCTGCGCCTGGTCGAGCTGGACCCGTCCGACGGGTACGCCCGGCGGCTGCTCGGCCGCACGCTCAGCAGGCAGAGCAGGCACGCCGAGGCGCTGCCGCAGCTGAAGCTGGCCGCCGCGCTGACCGGCGACCCCGAGGTCGCCGCCGAGGTCGGGCGCGTCCAGGAGCGGCTCGCCCCGCAGGTGTGAGACTCGGGCGCGGGGGGGGGGGGGGCCCCCCCCCCCCCGCCCCGGGGGGCGCGGC
>NZ_JBQGCX010000946.1:0-2108 GCF_052038725.1 Actinosynnema sp. | reverse complement strand
CGCGTCCTTCGAGGTGGACGTGCCGCCCGGCGGCATCCACCCCGACCTCCTCGTGCTCACCGCGCTGCTGTGCGCCCGCCCGTGGCTGCGTCGCTCCACCCCGGTCACCTGCTCGGTCCCCGCCAGCGCCGCGCTGGCGCGCGCAGTGCGCTCCGGCCCGCCGCTGCGGCTGGGCACCGTCGGCGAGGGCCCGCCCCGCACCGCGCCGGCGGACGGCCGGCCCGGGCTGTGCCTGAGCGGCGGCACCGACAGCGTCGCCGCCCTGGCCGTCCTGCCGGAGAGTACCCGCAGCTACCACCTCGAGCGCCGCCCTCCGCAGGGGGAGCGGCGGGCCACGATGATGGACGGCCGCGCCGCGCTGCAGTCCTGCGCCGAGGTCGCCCGCCAGGGCCGGGCCGTCACCGTCGTGCCCAGCGACGTGGAGTACCTGCGCCACCCCATGGGATTCCCGCACGACCTCGCGACCGCGGTGCCCCTCCTGCTGCACGCGGACGCCCACGGCCTGGACGCGGTCGCCTGGGGCGCGCCCCTGGAGGCCACCTACCGCCTCCAGCGCGGCCGCTACCGCGACTACGCCGACTCGCCCTTCGTCGCCGAGTGGGGGCCGGTCTTCGCCGCCGTCGGGCTGCCCGTCTGCGTCCCCGTCGCGGGCGTGTCGGAGGTCGTCACGAGCACGATCGTGCACCGGCACGCCCTGGGGCGGGCGGCCCAGTCGTGCGTGCGCGGTCCCCGGCTCGGCCGGCCCTGCGGCCGGTGCCCCAAGTGCGCGCGCAAGGCGCTGCTCGCGGCCGTGGTCACGGGGCGCTGGCCGTCCGACCGTGCGCTGGAGCGCCAGTGGCGCGACACCGAGACCCGCCAGCACCTGCTGGCCTCGCCGATGAAGGTCGAGCCGGTGCTGGCCCACGCCGCGCACCGCCACCTCGCCGACGGCGGGAGCAGCGAGCTGCTGCGGCTGGTGGCCGCCAAGGCCGGTCCCGACCCCCGGGCCTGGCTGGTGCGGTCCTACCCCCCGGCGCTGGAGCTGCTGCCCGAGCGCTACCGCGAGGAGGTCGCGGAGCGGTTGGGGGAGTACGCGGAGCCCATGAGCCCGGAGGAGTCGGCCGCCGTCCGCGCCTACGACGTGACGGGGCCCGACGCCGCGCGGGTCGCCGCCCAGGAGGACCTGGAGCGGTGGTACGCGGCGCACCCGCCTCGCGACCTCGTGCGCCGGGCGCTGCGCAAGGGCCGCCGCGAGGTGCGGGCGCTGCGCGACCGGGTCCCCGGAGGGCGCGGGAGCTGAGCGACCCAGGCTGGTACATCGTCCTGCGACCAGAATCTATCGTGCTACGATCGGTTCCTGTCGCCGGTCGATGAGAGGAGCCCGCCGTGGGCCGTGGGGTCGTGTGGACGTTGAAGGCCGTGATCGCGGTCGCGCTGGCCGGGTCGCTGGTCGTGCAGGTCGTGATCATCCCGCTCCTGTGGCAGGACCTGGACGGCGCCCCGCCCGGGGTCCGCACGCCGCTCGCGGTCATCGGGGTCCTGGGCGTGCTCACCCTGCAGGTCACCGCCGTCTGCGTCTGGCGCCTGCTGACGATGGTGGCGCGCGGCACGGTGTTCTCGGTCCGGGCCTTCCGCTACGTGGACGTGGTCATCGGCGCCCTGGCCTCGGGCGCCGTGCTCGTGCTGGCCGTCGCCGTCGTCGCCCGGACCGCCAACCACGGGGTCGAGGGCGACGCCGTCGCGCCGGGCCTGGTCGGTCTCGTCTGCGGGGTCGCCCTCGTCGTCGGCGGGGTCGCGCTGCTCGTCTACGTCATGCGCGCCCTGCTCGCCCAGGCGGTCAGCCTCGACACCCAGACCCGCGCGCTGCGCTCCGAGCTGGACGAGGTGATCTGATGCCGATCGTCGTCGACATCGACGTCATGCTGGCGCGGCGCAAGATGGCCGTGGGCGTCCTCGCCGAGCGCGTCGGCATCACGCCGGCCAACCTGGCGGTGCTCAAGAACGGCCGGGCCAAGGCCGTGCGCCTGACCACCCTGGACGCGCTGTGCGAGGCCCTGGGGTGCCAGCCCGGCGACCTGCTGCGCTGGGTGCCGGACGACCCGTCCGACGTCGCGGCCGACGTGGTCCGC
>NZ_JBQGCX010000945.1:0-5620 GCF_052038725.1 Actinosynnema sp. | reverse complement strand
GCGCGAGGAGCGGATCCGGGAGGTCCAGGACCTGCTCAACCACGCCGTGATCGGCGAGGACCCGCCGGACGACGGCGTGGCCGAGCCGGGCATGGTGCTGAAGGTGCGCTACGACGACTTCGACGACACCGAGACGTTCCTGCTGGGGATGCGCGCGGTGGAGCACGGCGACCTGGAGGTGTACTCGCCGGAGTCGCCGCTGGGGGCCGCGCTGACCG
Source organism: Actinosynnema sp. (assembly GCF_052038725.1). Taxonomy (NCBI): domain Bacteria; kingdom Bacillati; phylum Actinomycetota; class Actinomycetes; order Pseudonocardiales; family Pseudonocardiaceae; genus Actinosynnema; species Actinosynnema sp. The sequence goes on along the minus strand of NZ_JBQGCX010000945.1, from coordinate 5,402 downwards.
GGGCGCGCCCCGGCGAGCGCCGCGACTACCGGGCGCCGAACGGGGCCACGATCCGGGTGACCCTGATCGCGGCGGTGCCGTACGGCAGGCACCGGCCCTCGGGCGCGCCGGGCTCCTGAGACGCCGGGGGTTCCGCGCGCACGCCCGGCACGCACGTCCGGCGCGCGCGCGGAACCCTCGGTCACCGCGCGGTCGCCCCGTGCTGCGCCGCCAGCTTCTCCAGGAGCACAGGCAGCCGCTTCACCACGCTCTCCTTGATCCGCGCCGTCCGCACCACCCCGCTGCCGTGGTCGGTCACGGTCAGCTCGTACCCGCCGCCGACCTCGACCAGCTCGGCCGAGTACACCACCCGGTCAGCCACGGACCTCACCCCCGGCGTGCTCCGGCAGGCCGTCCAGCCACGCCTGCCACCGCCGCGCCTCGGCCTCGCCGTCGACGCCCGGCGCGAACAGGTGGTGCGCCACCCAGGTCGGCCACCGCCAGCGGTCGCCGCCGAAGAACCGGTAGAGCCCGTCGGGGGTGCGGACCCCGATGAAGTCCTCGTCCCGGTAGTCCAGCACCCCCTCCAGCGGCTCCAGCCCCACCGGCGCCAACCGGACCGGGCAGCCCGCCACGTCCCGGCGCGCCAGTCCGAGCGCGTCCGCGACGATCCCCAGCTGCCCCGTCCCGACCCGCTCCCGCGCCGCCCGCACGTAGGTCGCGGGCCGCCCGTCGAAGTGCCCCAGGTACTCGGCGAGGCTGTGGTGGTAGAACCCGGCGTACCGCGCCGCCGCGTCCCCCCGCGCCTCCCAGCCCTCGTCCGGCTCGCCCTCGTGCACCCAGTGGATGCCCGCGCGCAGCCGCACGCCCCCGCCCACCCCGTCGAGCCGGTAGCTCAGGGTGGTGGAGAACCCGTTCCCGTCCCCGGCGCGGCAGGCGAACCGGTGCGGCGGCTCCCACTCGACCACCTCGGCGCCGCCGCGCGACACCGCGCCGCCGACGCCCGGTTCGACCTCCATGGGGTACAGCCACCCCAGGTTCCCGGCTCCGGTGGCGATCGCCCGCCACACCCGCTCGGGCGGGTGCGCCAGCTCCTGCTCCTCGGTGATGGTCAGCTCACGGGGCACGGCGTTCCTCTCGACGGCGACGACAGCGGGGCGTCCCAGCGGACCACGGGGAGGGCGACGAGCTTGCGCTGCAACGGGTTCCGGTGCCACTCCAGCCCGTCCCCCCGCAGCCGCAGCCCCGGCGAGGCGCGCACCAGCGACCCGATCGCCAGCTCCACCTCCAGCCGGGCCAGCGACGCGCCCAGGCAGAAGTGCGGCCCGTGCCCGAACGCCAGGCTCCCCCGCCCGGACCGGGTGAGGTCGAACAGGTCGGGGTCGGCGTGCCGCCGGGGGTCGCGGTTGGCCGAGGCGAGCCCCAGGTAGGCGATGTCCCCCTCCCGCAGCAGCTGCCCGCCCAGTTCGAGGTCGGCCGCGAGCACGCGGGTGATGACCTGGGTGGGCGAGTCGTAGCGGGCGCACTCGTCCACCGCCCGGCCCACCAGGTCGGGCCGGGCGCGCAGCAGCGCGAGCTGCTCGGGGTGGCGCAGCAGCGCGAGCACCCCGTTGCCGATCAGGTGCGTGGTGGTCTCGTCCCCGGCCGTGATGATCACGTAGCAGGTGGACAGCAGCTCCTCCTCGGTGAGCCGGTCGTCCTCGGCCTGCGCCGCGACGAGCGCGCTGACCACGTCCTGCCCCGGCTGCTCCCGCCGCCGCGCGGCCAGCCACGACAGGTACTCGTGGAACTCGCCGACGACCTGCTCGGACCGCGCGACGTCGGCGAGCAGGTCCCGCAGCACCGCGAACCAGCCGTGCACGCGCGGCCGGTCGGCCTCGGGCACGGCGAACAGCTCGCAGATCACCGCGCTCGCCAGCGGCATCGCCAGGTCCCCGACCACGTCCAGCTCGGGCCCGGCCCCGTCGAGCAGCCCGTCGACCACCCGCTGCACGTCCCCGCGCAGCCGCGCCACCCGCCGGGCGGTGAACCCCCGGCTGACCAGCCGCCGCAACCGCGAGTGCTCGGGCGCGTCGGTGTTGGACATGACCCGCCCCAGCCGGGCGGTGAGCCTGCTCAGCTCCCGCACCACCGGGCTGCCCGAGCCCAGCGCCGCGGTCATCCGGTCGCGGTCGCTGGACATCCTCGGGTCGGCCAGGGCCGCCTCGACGTCGGCGCACCTGCTGATCAGCCACGCCCCGCGCACCCGGTGCACGGGGGCGCGCTCGCGCATCACCGCGTAGAACGGGTACGGGTCGGCGCGGAACCCCGGCCCCGCCATCTCCTCGGCGGGGTCGAACGGCAGGGCCGGGGCGGCGACACCGCTGGTCACGTGCCGGACCGCCCCTCCATGGCCTCGACCAGGCTGCGCGGGCGCAGGTCGGTCCAGTTGCGCTCGACGTACTCCAGGCACGCCTCGCGGGTGTCCTCGGGGTGCGCGATCGCCCACCCGGCGGGCACCTCGGCGAACACGGGCCACAGCGAGTGCTGCCCCTCGTCGTTGACGAGCACGAGGTAGCGGCCCTCGGGGTCCTCGAACGGATTGGTCACGGCGGTTCCTCCTGATCGGTGCTGGGTTCCAGTCGGTGGTGCTGGGTTCTAGCCGGTGGTGCTGGGTTCTAGCCGGTGGTGCCGCCGGGCCCGCCGTCCCCGACGGCCCGTCCCCCGGCCACGGCGTCGAGCGCCGCAGCCACGACGGGCCCGATCTGGGCCAGCGAACCCGGCTGGGTCATGCGGTCGTGCCGGGCGCCGATGTCGTGCGAGTGGACGCGCCCGGTGACGTAGGGCCGCCAGTGGTCCGGGGTCGCGGTGTCGCCGCCCCGGTCGACGGTGGAGTTGAACAGCAGCAGGTCGCCCTCGAAGCGCCCCGGCCGGTGCTCCAGCGCGAGCCGCCCGTTGTTGATCATGATCTCGACGACGGCCGCCACCTGCCGCTCGTCCAGCCCCGCGAGCGCGCTCCCCCGCTCCCGCAGCACCCGCACCACGTCGTCCCGGCTCATCGGCCCCTCGTCCACCTCGTCGGGCGCGCAGTCGAGGATGCCGACCAGCACGTCCCGCTCCGACGGGACCGGCGAGCGCTCGAAGAACTCGACGTCGACCACGGGGTAGGCGTCGAGGATCGCCAGCAGCTCCGTGCGCTCCCCCGCCTCCTGCAGCTCGCACGCCACCGCGTGCGCGATCAACCCGCCCGCCGACCACCCGAGCAGCCGGTACGGCCCGCTCGGCTGGATCTTGCGGATCTGGTCGGCGTAGTCGCGCGCCATCTCCTCGTACGACGAAGGCAGCGGCTCCACCCGCCCGAGCCCGCGCGCCTGGAGCGCGTACACCGGCTGGTCGGCCGGGAGGTGGCTGAGCAGCCCGCTGTAGCACCAGCTGATCCCGCCGCCGGGGTGCACGCAGAACAGCGGGGCCCCTGCCCCGGCCGCGCGCAGCGGCAGCAGCACGTCCAGCGCGTTGTCCGGGTCGCCCACGTCCAGGTGCGCGGCCAGCGCGGCGGGTGTGGGGGACTCGAACAGCGTGCGCAGGCCCAGCGGCACCCCGAGCACGTCGCGCACCATCGCCACCAGCCGCGCGGCCAGCAGCGAGTGCCCGCCCAGCTCGAAGAAGCCCTCGTCCACGTGCACCCGCTCGCGCCCCAGCACCCCGGCGAACAGCTCGCACAGCAGCTGCTCGTGCGGGGTCCTCGGCATCAGCCCCGCACCCCGCACCGGCAGCTCCGGCGCGGGCAGCGCGGCCCGGTCGAGCTTGCCGTTGGGGGTCAGCGGCAGCGCGTCGAGCACCACGAACGCCGACGGCACCGCGTACTCCGGCACCTGCCCGCGCAACGGCTCCGCCAGCGCGCCGGGGTCGACCACCGCACCGGGCGCGGGGACCAGGTACGCGACCAGGCAGGGGTGCCCCGGCCGGTCCTCGCGCACCACGACGGTCGCGCGGGCCACCTCGGGCAGCCGCTCCAGCGCGGTCTCCACCTCGCCCAGCTCGATCCGGAACCCGCGCAGCTTCACCTGCCCGTCCGCGCGCCCGACGAACTCCAGCTCCCCGCCGGGCAGCCGCCGCACCAGGTCCCCGGTGCGGTACATCCGGGAACCGGGCGCGCCGAACGGGTCGGCCACGAACCGCTCGGCGGTGCGACCGGGCGCGCCCACGTAGCCCCTGGCCAGCCCGGAGCCCGCGATGTGCAGCTCGCCCACCACGCCGGGCGGCGCCAGCCGCAGCCCCCGGTCCAGCACCCGCAGGCAGGTGCCGCGCGTGGGCCCGCCGATCGGCACCGGTCGCGCAGGGTCCGGCGTGGTGGTCACCCGGTGGTGGGTGGAGTACACCGTGGTCTCGGTCGGCCCGTAGGCGTTGACCACCGTGACGCCGGGGCAGGCCCGCAGCACCTGGGCGACCGCGCCGGGCGCGACCGCCTCACCGGCGGTGATCAGCTCGCGCACGTGGGCGAACGTCTCGGGCCGCTCGTCGACGAGCAGGCTGAGCAGCGAGTACGGCAGCACCAGCGCGGTGACCCGCTGCCGGGTGATCACCTCGTGCAGCACGGCCGGGTCGAACTCGCCGGGCGGGGTGACGACGACGCACCCGCCGGACAGCAGCGGGACCCACAGCTCGTAGGTGGACAGGTCGAACGCGACGGGCGCGTGCAGCAGCACCCGCTCGTGCGCCCCGCCCCGCCACACCGGGTCGAGCGCCAGCTCCACGACGTCCCGGTGGGTGACGCCGACGCCCTTGGGCGTGCCGGTGGACCCGGAGGTGTACATGACGTACGCGAGCTGTTCGGGGTGGCCCACGCCGGCCGGGACGGCGGGGGCGGGGGTCTCTGGCGCGGTGGCCTCCGGCTCGGCGGCCTCCAGCTCGGCGAGGACCTCCGGGGTGAGCACGGTCGTCGCGCCGCTGCCCCGCAGGATCAGCTCCACGCGGGCGGTCGGGTAGCGCGGGTCGAGCGGTACGTACGCCCCGCCCGCCTTGAGCACCGCCAGCAGCGCCACGACCAGCTCGGGCGAGCGCTCCAGCAGCACCGCCACCCGCGTCTCGCGCCCCACGCCCCGCCCGGTCAGCGCGGCGGCGAGCCGGTCGGCGCGGGCGTCCAGCCCGGCGTAGGTCAGCTCGGCGTCGCCGTGGACGACGGCGACCGCGTCCGGGGTGCGCCGGGCCTGCTCCGCGAACAGTCCGGCGAGGTCCCCGGCGGGCGGTTCGACGGGCGCGCCGCCCAGCTCCAGCAGCCGGTCCCGCTCGGCCGGGCCCAGCAGGTCGGCGCGCTGGAACGGGGCGTCCGGGTCGGCGGTGACGGCGTCTAGCAGCCGCGCGAAGCGGTCGAGGAGCGCCGCGACGGTGTCCCGGTAGAACAGGTCGGTGGCGTACTCGACCGCCCCGAACAGCCCGTCCGGCTC
>NZ_JBQGCX010000944.1:0-2388 GCF_052038725.1 Actinosynnema sp. | reverse complement strand
CCCCGCCCCGGCGCGGCCCGCGCCGGGGCGGGACCCGCGTTAGCATACGCCCACGACAACCCGCGCCGCCTAGGCTGCCGGGCGTGCGCGTGCTGATCCTGGAGGACGAGCCCCACCTGGCCCAGGCCGTCCGGGACGGGTTGCGGCTGGCCGCCATCGCCGCCGACGTCGCCGGTGACGGCGACACCGCCCTGGAGCTGCTCGACGTCAACGCCTACGACCTGCTGGTGCTCGACCGCGACGTCCCCGGACCGTCCGGCGACGAGGTCGCCAGGCGCGTCGTCGCCTCCGGCCGGGGCCCCCCGATCCTGATGCTCACCGCCGCCGACCGCATCGACGACAAGGCGTCCGGGTTCGAGCTGGGCGCCGACGACTACCTGACCAAGCCGTTCGAGCTGCGCGAGCTGGTGCTGCGGCTGCGCGCGCTCGACCGCAGGCGCGCCCACGCCCGGCCGCCGGTGCACGAGATCGCCGGGTTGCGGCTGGACCCGTTCCGCCGCGAGGTCTTCCGCGACGGGCGGCCGGTCCCCCTCACCCGCAAGCAGTTCGCCGTGCTGGAGGTCCTGGTGGCCGCGCGCGGCGGGGTGATCAGCGCCGAGGAGCTGCTGGAGCGGGCCTGGGACGAGCACGCCGACCCGTTCACCAACGCCGTGCGGATCACCGTCTCGGCGCTGCGCAAGCGGCTCGGGCCGCCGTGGGTGATCACCACGGTGCCGGGGGTGGGCTACCGGATCGACACGGGCCGTGGCTAGGCCGCCGGGGCTGAGCGTCCGGCTCCGGCTCACCCTCAGCTACGCCGCGCTGCTGCTGGTCACCGGAGCCGTGCTGCTCGCGGTGGTGTGGCTGTACCTGCTGCGGTACGTGCCCGACAACGACCAGGGGCTGCTGGGCGTCTCGCCGAACCGGTACCTGCTGGTGGGGATGTTCGGGCCCGCGGCTGCCGCGGCGCTGGCGGTGCTGCTGGTGTCCGGGCTGGTCGGCGGCTGGTTCCTGGCAGGCCGGGTGCTCGCCCCGCTCACCCGCCTCTCGGACGCCGCGCGCGCCGTGGCGGGCGGCTCGCTCTCGCACCGGGTCCGGCTGCCGGGGCGCGCGGACGAGTTCCGCGAGCTGGCCGACCTGTTCGACGCCATGCTGGAGAAGCTGGAGGCGCACGTCGCCGAGCAGCGCAGGTTCGCCGCCAACGCCTCCCACGAGCTGCGCACCCCGCTGGCGATCACCCAGGCGCTGCTCGACGTGGCCCGCGACGACCCGGCGTGGGACCGGGGCGAGGCGCTCGCGCGGCTGCGGACCGCGAACCGGCGGGCGATCGACCTGACCGAGGCGCTGCTGCTGCTCGCCAGGGGCGAGGGCGGGGACCTCGTGCGCGAGCCCGTCGACCTGTCGCTGCTCGCCGAGGAGGCCGCCGAGGCGCTGCTGCCGCTGGCCGAGCGGCGCGGGACGGCGCTCGACGTCACCGGTGGCGCTGCGGTGGTCCGCGGGTCGGCGGAGCTGCTGCTGCGGGTGGTGCTGAACCTGGTGCAGAACGCCGTCGCGCACAACCTCCCCGCGAACTCGGGCGGCCGGGTGCTGGTGCGCACGGGGGAGCGGGACGGGGCGGGCGTGCTGGAGGTCGAGAACACCGGGCCGCCGCTGCCGCCGGAGCTGGTGCCGACGCTGACCGAGCCGTTCCAGCGGGGAGCGCGCCGCACGCGCGCCGACGGGCACGCGGGGGTCGGGCTCGGGCTGGCCATCGTGCGCGGCGTCGTCCACGCGCACGGCGGGACCCTGCGCCTGGTCGCCCGCCCGGAGGGCGGCCTGCGCGTCACGGTCGCGCTGCCGCTCGCCGAGGGGAGCGCGCCCACCAGCGGCGGGACGCCAGCGCGGCCAGCGCCGCGCCGGTCGCGTTGAGCAGCACGTCGTCCACCGACGACACCCGGTCCAGCCGGAACGCGCACTGCGCGGTCTCCACCAGCAGCGAGCAGACCGCGCCCAGCGCCAGCACGCGCGGCGCGGACGCCAGCGCCGGGAAGCGCACCGGGGCGAAGAACCCCAGCGCCGCGAACACCAGCAGGTTGCCCACGACCCCCAGCGGCCCCATCTCCAGCAGGTCCGCCAGCGGGACCAGGCTCAGCCTGCCGGGGACCTCGCCCGCGCGCTCACCCGGCATCAGCGTGATCCACAACCACGGGACCGTCCCGTACACCAGGCCGACCTCGGCCACCGAGGCGCGCCACGACCCCGCGCCCCGCAGCCGGGCCAGCCCCCACGCGGCCAGCACGGCGACCGGCGCCCCGACCAGCGTCACGAGCACCACGCCGTTCTCGGTGTCCAGGCACCCGTGCCACCGGCCCGCCGCGCACGCCGGAGCGGACATCATCAGCGGGCGGCGCAGGGCGAGCAGGACGGCGG
>NZ_JBQGCX010000943.1:0-2257 GCF_052038725.1 Actinosynnema sp. | reverse complement strand
TGACCCCGTCGCCCGCGACCGCGCCGCCCGCGCTGCCCGCCACGACCGCGCCGCGCGCGTACCCGACCGGCCTGCGCTCGACCACCTCGTAGGTGCCTGCGGCCAGCGCGGTGAACGCGTACCGGCCACCGGCCGAGGTGGTCGTGGTGCGCGTGCCGCCCGGCCCGACCAGGTCGACCAGCACCCCGTCCAGGCCCAGCTCGGTCGGGTCGACCAGGCCGTTGCGGTTCCGGTCGGCGAACACCGTCCCGGACACCGACGCGGCGCTCTCGGCGAAGACGTAGCCGATGGCCTGCTGGTTCTCCACCAGGGTGATCGCGGAGATCACGTCGGCTCCCACGACGCCGCCCGCGTCACCGGCGGTCGCCCCGCCCTGCCCGTACCCGGCGGGCTGGGTCTCGGTGACGGTGTAGCTGCCCGGCGGCAGCGGGCTGAAGGAGAACCCGCCGTCCACCGCCGTGGTCGTGGTCAGGTCCACCGGGCCCGTGAGGTCGAGCCGCACGTCCGGGATGCCGTTGCCCGCCTGGTCGGTGACCCGGCCGGTGATCGAGGCGGCCCTGGCGAGCAGGAAGTCGTAGTCGGTCCCGACCTGGTCCGCGGCGAGCGCGATGCCCGTGACGGCGTTGCGGCCGGTGACCGCTCCCCCCGCCGTGCCCGCGCTGGCCGACACGTCCGCGTAGCCGCCGGGGTGGGTGCTCACCAGGGTGTAGTCGCCCGCCGGGAGCCGGGGGAAGGAGTAGGCGCCGGTGCTCTTGGTGGTGAAGTCGAGGGACAGGCCGTTGTCGCCGGTCAGCCGCACCAGCGCGTTCGGCACGCCCGCGCCGCCCGCCCGCACGGTCCCGGACAGCTCGCCGCCCGCGAGCTCGGCGAACAGGTTGTCGGTGGAGGCGTCCAGGTCGGACAGGAACCCGATCCGGAACCGGTCGTCCCCCTGGGGGACGGCGTTGAAGCCCGGCGTGTCGGTCCCGTCAGCGTAGTCGGCGGGCTGGAACTCGGTGAGCGTGTAGGAGCCCTCGGACAGGCCGTCGAACAGGTAGGTGCCGTCGGCGGCGGTGAACCGCTCGGGGACGGCGGCGGGCGCGGTCGGCGAGTCCAGTTCCAGGGTGAGGCGGACGTTCCCGATGCCGGTGTCCCCGTCGGCGGGCTCGTAGGCGCCGTTGTTGTTGCGGTCGTTGAACACCCGCCCGGACACCACACCGGTGCCCACCGGGGTGGAGAGGGCCAGGTCGGTGAGGACGTAGTCGTCGGTCCCCGGCTCGAAGCGGAACAGGAGGTCACGGGTCCCGCCCGGTGGGGCGGTGAGCACGTCGCCGCTCACGAACGAGTGGACGTCCGCGCCCATGGTGTTCGCGTCGGTGGGCGCGGTCGCCCCGTCCACGCCGCCGCTGAAGTAGTTGCCCTGGTCGCCCAGTCCCGGCTGCGCGGCGGAGTCGACGAGCACCCGGTCGCCCGCCCGGTCGTGGTCGCCGCCGAACGCGCTGATCCCCAGCAGGGTCCGCTGCGCCGAGGTGCGCAGGCCCGGTGCGGTGACCTCGTAGGGGCCCGCGCCCGGCGAGACCCGCACGTGCCCGCTGCGCAGCTGCACCTGGGTCTTGTACGGGGCGTTGGTGTCGGGCACGTCGTAGGAGTAGGCCACGGTCAGCGACCAGCCGCCGAAGCAGCCGAAGCCCTCCGGGGTCCACACGTTGCCCACCCCGATGGCCAGCGGCACGCCGGTCGGGGCCGCCGTCAGCACCGAGGTGACCTCGGCGCCCGCCGAGTACAGCTGGGCCTGCCCGGGGGCCAGGGAGCCCAGGTCGTCCTCGGTGTAGTCCTCGGCGTACACGTTCGCGGCGGGCACGCCCTGCACGCGCAGGAACGCGGGCGTCACGTCCGGACCGGACACCGGGATGTTCGCCTCCGGCGGCAGCTCCGGCAGCACCACGCCCGCGCCCTGCTGGCGGGCGTCGCAGCCGCTGGTGGCCGAGGAGTCGGCCTGGAGCACCGTGCCGGTGTTGCCCGACCAGGTCAGCCGGGCGTAGTCGACGAACGCGCCGTCCGGGATCGTCAGCTCGGCGGAGGAGGAGTCGAACGTGGAGGTGTCGCCGTCGACGTCGGCCCAGCGGGTGAAGTAGGCGCCCCTGGTGCGGGCCGGGTCGACGCCGCCCCCGGCCCGCGCGTCGGGGCAGGTCGCGATCGGGACACGGCCCAGCGGGTCCACCGGGTCGCCGGGGTCGGGGCAGCGGGTGTTCCCGTGGCCCACGACCAGGAGGTCGCC
>NZ_JBQGCX010000942.1:0-2050 GCF_052038725.1 Actinosynnema sp. | reverse complement strand
TTGCACGCGCGCCTGGTCGACCAGCCGCGCTGGACCCCCGCGGACGTGGCCGCCTCGTTGGCCGCCCGCACCGGGTTCGAGCGCCGCACCGCCGTCGTCGGCCGCGACCGCGCCGAGCTGCTGCGGAACCTGCGCGACCTGGCCGTGCGCGAGGCCGATCCGGCGGCGCGCCGCGTCGTGCTGCTGTTCCCCGCCGAGGGCGGGCACTGGCCGGGCCTGGGCCGGGAGCTGCTGCGCGTCAGCCCGGTGTTCGCCGACGCGCTCGCCGAGTGCGACGCGGCCCTGTCCGAGCACCAGGACTGGTCGGTGCTGCGGGTGCTGCGCGAGGCGGGCCCGCTGACCGGGTCGGACGTGGCGCAGCCGGCGCTGTTCGCGTTCCAGGTGGCGCTGGCCCGGTTGTGTGAGCACCACGGGGTGTCCCCGGCGGCGGTCGTGGGCTGCGGCGAGGGCGAGGTGGTGGCGGCGCACGTCGCGGGCGCGCTCGACCTGGCGCAGGCGGCGCGGGTGGTGTGCCTGCGCGCCCAGGTGTTCGCGGGCTCGCTCGGCGGGCGCGACGCGCACACCGGGCACGTGGAGCGGGTGCACGAGGAGCTGGTGGGGCTGCTCGCGGACGTGCGGCCGGGTGCGGGCGCGATCCCGTTCTGCTCCACGGTCACCGGCGGGGTGCTGGACACCTCGGAGCTGGACGCCGAGCACTGGTACGCCACCCTGCGCGACCCGGTGCTGCTGGACCAGGCGCTGCTGGCGCTGCGCGCGGAGGGCCTGGGGACGGTGGTCGAGGTCGGCCCGCACCCGGCGCACCCGGACGTCGCGCTGGGCGCGCTGCGCCGGGGCGCGGACGACGCGGTCGCGTTCGCCGAGGCGCTGGCCGAGGTGTGGGCGGGCGGCACGCCGGTGCTGTGGCGCAACCGGGGCGGGCACGTCGACCTGCCCACCTACGCGTTCCAGCACCGGAGGTTCTGGCGCGGCCCCGGTTCCGCCGGGCTGCCGGTCACCGAGGGCGAGCCGGACCCGCACACCCTGGTGCCGCACCTGGTCGCGGCCACGCTCAAGCGCGGCGCGGCCGGGATCGACGGGCACCGCACGTTCCGGGAGCTGGGGTTCACCTCGGCGGAGGCGGTGCAGCTGCTCGACCACCTGATGGCGACCACCGGTCTGCGGCTGCCCGCGACGGTCGTCTACGACCACCCGACGCCGTCCGCGCTGGCGGACCACCTGACCGTGCTGCTGAGCGGGGGCGCGCAGGCCGACGAGCGGGCCGAGAGCGCGCCGCCGGGGCTGGAACCCGTTGTGGTGGTGGGGTCCGCGTGCCGGTTGCCCGGCGGGGTCGGCACGCCGGAGGCGCTGTGGGAGCGGCTGGTCGCGGGTGAGCCGCCCGCCGCCGGGGGGGTGGGCGCGACGCGGTTCGACGCCGCGTTCTTCGACCTGGCGCCGGAGGCCGCCGCCGAGGTCGACGAGGGCGAGCGGCTGCTGCTGGAGACCGCGTGGGAGGCCCTGGAGCGGGCCGGGATCAACCCGCGCGCGCTGCGCGGCACCGCGACCGGGGTGTTCACCTGCGGCCGGTCGCCGGGCCGGGTGGTGCGGGCGCTGGCCCTGGAGGGGCCGTCGATCGGCGTGGCGGACGGGGCGGAGCTGGTGGCGGCGCACCTGGCCGCGCAGTCGCTGCGCTCCGGGGAGTCGGTGCTGGCGCTGGTCGGCGGGGTCGACGCGGACGGCCGGACCGGCGTGCTCGTGCTGGAGCGGCTGGCGGACGCGACGCGCAACGACCGCCGCCCGCTGGTGGTGGTGCGCGGGTCGGCGGTGAACTCCGACGGGGCCGGGAGCGCCGCGGTCCCGGCGCGGCGGCGGGTGGTGCTGCGGGCGCTGGAGTCGGCCGGGCTCACCGAGGAGCAGGCGCCCGCGCGCGCCGGCTTCGACGGGCGGATCACCGGGATCGTCCTGGTGGCGCAGGCGATGCGGCACGGGCTGCTGCCGCCGTCCGGCGACCGGCCGGACCTGGAGCGGTGGCCGGAACCGCGTCGGGTCGGGCTGTCCGCGTTCGGCTCGGGGG
>NZ_JBQGCX010000941.1:0-7466 GCF_052038725.1 Actinosynnema sp. | reverse complement strand
CTGCGGCAAGAGCCAGAAGCAGGTGAAAAAACTCATCGCCGGCCCCGGCGTCTACATCTGCGATGAGTGCATCGACCTCTGCAACGAGATCATCGAGGAAGAACTCGCGGAGGCGGGCGACGTCAAGCTCGACGAGCTGCCCAAGCCCGCCGAGATCCACGACTTCCTCGACCAGTACGTGATCGGCCAGAGCGAGGCCAAGCGGACGCTCTCGGTGGCGGTCTACAACCACTACAAGCGCATCCAGGCGGGTGACCGGGGGCGTGAGGGGCGGGACGACGGGGTCGAGCTGGCCAAGTCGAACATCCTCATGCTCGGCCCCACCGGCTGCGGCAAGACCTACCTCGCGCAGACGCTCGCGAAGATGCTGAACGTCCCGTTCGCCATCGCCGACGCGACCGCGCTGACCGAGGCGGGCTATGTCGGCGAGGACGTCGAGAACATCCTGCTCAAGCTCATCCAGGCGGCGGACTACGACGTCAAGCGGGCCGAGACCGGGATCATCTACATCGACGAGGTCGACAAGATCGCCCGCAAGAGCGAGAACCCGTCGATCACCCGCGACGTCTCCGGCGAGGGCGTGCAGCAGGCCCTGCTGAAGATCCTGGAGGGGACCACCGCGTCGGTGCCCCCGCAGGGCGGTCGCAAGCACCCGCACCAGGAGTTCATCCAGATCGACACGACGAACGTGCTGTTCATCGTGGCGGGCGCCTTCGCGGGTCTTGAGAAGATCATCCAGGACCGGATCGGCAAGCGCGGTCTCGGCTTCGGCGCCGAGGTCCGCACCAAGGCCGAGGTCGACGCGGCGGACTACTTCGCCGAGTCGATGCCGGAGGACCTGATCAAGTTCGGGCTCATCCCGGAGTTCATCGGCCGGTTGCCGATGGTCGCCAGCGTGACGAACCTGGACCAGCCGTCCCTGGTGCGCATCCTCACCGAGCCGAAGAACGCCCTGGTCAAGCAGTACCAGAAGCTGTTCGAGATGGACGGCGTGGAGCTGGAGTTCACCAAGTCCGCGCTGGAGGCGGTCGCCGACCAGGCGATCCTGCGCGGCACGGGGGCTCGCGGCCTGCGGGCGATCATGGAGGAGGTGCTGCTGCCGGTGATGTACGACATCCCGAGCCGCACCGACGTCGCCAAGGTCGTCATCACCGAGCAGACGGTGAAGGAGAACGTGAACCCGACCATCGTGTCCCGGCAGCCCAGCCGCCGGGAGCGCCGCGAGAAGTCGGCCTGACCGGTGTCCCCGCCCCACGTCCTGCTGCTGCACGGCCTCGGAGGTTCCGGGCCCGAGCACTGGCAGACGTGGCTGGCGGGGGAACTGGCGGCGCACGGCGCCCAGGTCGACGTCCCGTCGTTCACCGATCCCGACGCGCCCGAGCTGGAGGTGTGGCTGGGTGAGCTCCGCGCTCACCTGGCCGCGGCTCCCACCGGCGTGGAGCGCGTCGTCGCCGCGCACTCCCTGGCGTGCCTGCTGTGGCTGCACCACGCCGCCACCCTGACCGACCCGGCGCTGCGCGTGGACCGCGTGCTGCTGGTCGGCCCGCCCAGCCCGCGCTACGCGGGCGAGGTCGCGATCCCCGCCGAGTTCCTGGACTGCCCGCTGGAGCCGGACGCCCCGCGCGCCGCCTCGGCCGACACCAGGCTCGTGGTCGGCGAGGGCGACCCGTTCTGCAGCCTGGAGCAGGCCAAGGAGCTGGCGGGCGCGCTGAGGCTCGACCTGGACGTCGTCGTGGGCGGCGCGCACCTGAACGCGGAGGCGGGCTACGGCCCGTGGGGCGCGGCGCTGAAGTGGGTCCGCAGCAACCGCACCCCCCTCACGCCGCGCTGACCACCCCGGCGGGCCGCCCGCTCACGTCGTGCTGAGCTGCTTGCCCAGGAAGCGGACCACGTCCGGGGTGATGGTCCTGTAGAACTCGTCGTTGTGCCCACCGGGCGTCACCGAGCCGACCTCGGGCCGTACCGCCTGGATGAACTTCCTGGTCCCCTCGATGAACGGGTCCCGGTCGCCGACCCACACCCCGACGGGCAGGTTCTTCAGCTTGTCCGGGTGCCGCAGCGGGTCCAGCGACTCCCACTGGCCGGCGTCCTGGAACGCCTTGCGCTTGGACATCTCCGCCCAGGAGGTCAGCAGCCCCGGCGAGATCGCCGCGACCGCCTTGATCCGCTCCTTGCGCTCCAGCTTGCGGCGCGCGTACAGCAGGGCCCCGAACCCGCCCATCGACACGCCCGCGCAGGCGACCGGCCGGGAGAACCCGCGGTCGGCCAGCCACCGGGGCACCTCCTCCAGCAGCATCCCCATCGGGTCGTCGCCCGCCACGTTCTCGTGCCAGTAGTTGTTGTCCCCGTCCACCGAGACGAACCCGAACGGGGGAACCGCGCCCTTGGCCACGGCCGACACCAGCACGTCGGGCAGGTTGCCCACGAGCGCGTCCTGCGCCTTGCCGTACAGGCCGTGCAGCAGCAGCACCATGGGCAGCTTCAGCGTCTCCACGCCGGGCGGGGCGACCGTCAGGAACGTGATCTCCTTGCCGCGCTGGGCGGAGAACAACCGCTCCGACTGCACGAGCAACCGCCGGACCGCCGGCGTGAAGCCGTTCGAGCCGCCCTTGGGGGTGCTCATCGCGCCCCCCGCCACGGCCTGGTCCGCCCTGGGCGGCAGGGGCTCCTCGCCACCCAGCGCGGCGGACACCCCCGCGGCGCCCGCCCCCAGCGCCCCGAGAGCGCCGAGCGCGCCCAGAACCGCGCGCCTGCTGACCATGCACCCTCCCACACCGGCCCCCGCGCGCTTCACCGCTCGCGAGGGCGACCGTCTTCTCCCACCGGACGCGGGGCCGGAGTCGAGCTCCAGCCACCGGTGACGGGACGGCGTCGGCGCGTCACCCGCAGTGCTGGAACTCGTCGCACAGCGGAGCGGCCACCGCCCGTCTGGCGGTGGCCGTCCGTGGTGGACGAGTCAAGCGGTCACCCGCTCGTGTCCGGTGTACACGTTCATCGAGTCTCCGCGCAGGAATCCGACGAGGGTCACGCCCTGCTCCTCGGCCAGGTCCGCCGCGAGCGACGAGGGGGCCGACACCGCTGCCAGCACCGGAACGCCCGCCATCGCGGCTTTCTGCACCAGCTCGAACGAAGCCCGCCCGGAGACCATGAGAACCGTACCGGTCAGGGGAATCCGGTCGTTCAGCACCGCCCACCCGAGGACCTTGTCGACCGCGTTGTGCCTGCCGACGTCCTCCCGCACGACCAGCGCCCGACCGTCTGCGGTGAACAGCCCCGCCGCGTGCAGTCCCCCGGTCGAGGCGAACACCTTCTGGCGTTCCCGCAGCTCGTCGGGAAGCGCGGTGAGCACGTCCACGTCTACCGTGGTCGAGTCCCCAGCGGGGGAGAAGCGGGTCTTGAGCTTGACCGCGTCCAGCGCGGCCTTGCCGCAGACCCCGCACGAGGAGGTGGTGTAGAAGTTGCGCTCGACCCCGACCTCCGGTGGCGGCACGCCCTCCGCGAGCGCCAGGTCCAGGACGTTGTAGGTGTTCTCCCCGTCCGGGCCGGTGCCCTCGCAGAAGCGCGCGACGGCGACGTCGGAGAGGTGGCCGATGACGCCCTCGCTGAGCAGGAAGCCGTGTGCGAGCTCCACGTCCTTGCCCGGCGTGCGCATGGTGACGGCGAGCGCCCTGCCGTTCACCCTCAGCTCCAGCGGCTCCTCGGCCGCCAGGGAATCGACCTTCCGACGTTCTGCCCGGCGCGAATAGGTCACCACTGGGCGACGAACTGTGACACGGCCCACCTGGAACTCCTTTCGCAGGCTAAGTTTCCCGTGGTTCGACACACAAGGTTACGGAGGTGATGAACAGTGGGGTTCCTCGACCGTTCGCGGACGGTGGCTTCGCCTGATTGGAACAGGTGGTTGGTGCCACCGGCCGCACTGTCAGTGCACCTGTCCATCGGGCAGGCGTACGCGTGGAGCGTATTCAAACCCCCGCTGGAGAAGGCGCTGGACCTCAACGGCACGCAGAGCGCGCTGCCGTTCCAGCTGGCCATCGTGATGCTCGGCCTGTCGGCCGCGTTCGGCGGCACGTTCGTCGAGCGCAACGGCCCGCGCTGGGCGATGTTCGTCTCCGCGTCCTGCTTCTCGACCGGCTTCCTGGTCGCGGCGCTGGGCGCGTGGACCGAGCAGTACTGGCTGGTCGTCCTGGGCTACGGCTTCATCGGCGGCATCGGCCTCGGCATCGGCTACATCTCGCCGGTCTCGACGCTCATGAAGTGGTTCCCTGACCGCCCCGGCATGGCCACCGGCATCGCGATCATGGGCTTCGGCGGCGGAGCGTTGATCGCCTCGCCGTGGTCCGCCCAGATGCTGAGCTCGTTCGGCAGCACCCCGCACGGGATCGCCACGGCGTTCCTGGTGCACGGCGTGGTCTACGCGGTGTTCATGACCCTCGGCGTCCTGCTGATCAGGGTGCCGCAGAGCCTGCCCGCGGCGGCCACCTCGGGCGTGTCCGCCGGTTCCGGCCAGGCAGGCGCGTCCGCCCCGGCGGTCAACGTCTCGGCCCGCAACGCCCTGCGCACCCCGCAGTTCTGGTGCCTGTGGATCGTGCTGTGCTTCAACGTGACGGCGGGCATCGGCATCCTGGAGAAGGCCTCGCCGATGATCCGGGACTTCTTCGCCGACACCGCGACCCCGGTCGCGGCCAGCGCCGCCGCGGGCTTCGTGGCGCTGCTGTCGCTGATGAACATGGCGGGCCGGATCGTGTGGTCCTCGGTGTCCGACATCGTGGGCCGCAAGAACATCTACCGGCTCTACCTGGGCGCGGGCGCGCTCGTCTACCTGGTGCTGGCGCTGTTCGGCGGCTCGTCCAAGCTGCTGTTCGTGCTCTGCGCGATGCTGATCCTGTCCTTCTACGGCGCGGGCTTCGCCACGATCCCGGCCTACCTGAAGGACCTGTTCGGCACCTACCAGGTCGGCGCGATCCACGGCCGCCTGCTGACCGCGTGGTCCACGGCGGGCGTGCTCGGGCCGCTGATCATCAACGCGATCGCGGACAGCCAGAAGGCCGCGGGCAAGGTCGGCCCGGACCTGTACTCGACCTCGCTGTTCATCATGATCGGGTTGCTCGTCGTCGGGTTCGTCGCCAACGAGCTGGTCAAGCCGGTCGCGGCCAAGTACCACGAGCCGGTTCTCCAGGAGGTCAAGTCATGAGCGGGACGACGGGAGAGCGGACCGACGCCGGGCAGACCGGGAACAAGCGGACCGCGCTGGTGGTCGTGTCCTGGCTGTGGGTCGGCGTGCCGCTGGCCTACGGGCTGTTCGAGCTCATCCGCAAGGTGACCGCGCTGTTCACTGGATAGGGGGACCGGCGGTGGACGGGTTATACGACGCGGTAGTCGTCGGCGGAGGCCACAACGGCCTCGTCGCCGCCGCTTACCTGGCCGGGGCCGGTCGTTCGGTCCTGGTGCTGGAGAAGCTGCCGCAGGTCGGAGGGGCCGCGGTCGGCGAGCAGGCGTTCACGGGCGTGCCTGCCCGCTTGTCGCGGTACTCCTACCTGGTCAGCCTCCTGCCCGATCGGATCACCACCGATCTGGGCCTGAGGCTGGAACTGCGCTCGCGCGCGGTGTCGTCCTACACGCCGGTGACCGGCGGGGCCGGACTCCTGGTCGAACAGGGGCCCGGCCCCGCCACGGCCTCCTCGTTCCGGGCCCTCAGCGGCTCCGAGGGCGACTGGGAGGCCTGGCGGGGGTGGTACGGCGAGGTCGCCGCGCTGGCGTCCGCGCTGGCGCCCACGCTGCTGGAGCCGCTGCCCTCGCGGGAGCGCGTCGAGCGCCTCGCGGGCGGGCTGTGGGGCCCGCTGTTCGAGCGGCCGATCGGCGAGGCGCTGCGGGAGCGGTTCGCGCACGACGTGGTGCGCGGGGTCGTGGCCACCGACGCCCTGATCGGCACGCACGCGTCGCTGGACGCGGACCTGGCGGCCAACCGGTGCTTCCTCTACCACGTGGTCGGCAACGGCACGGGGGAGTGGCGGGTGCCGGTCGGCGGCATGGGGGCGGTGACCGCCGAGCTGCTGCGGGTCGCCCGCGCCGCCGGGGCCGAGGTGGTGACCGGGGCCGAGGTGACCTCGGTGCGCGCCGACGGGCGGGTCGCGGAGGTCGGGTTCACCGACCGGGACGGGGTCGAGCGGACCGCCGGAGCCCGGTTCGCGCTGGTGAACGCGGCCCCGGCCGAGCTGGCGCGGTTGCGGGGGCTGCCGGTCGGACCGGTCGCGGACGGGTGCCAGCTCAAGGTGAACATGCTGCTGGAGCGGCTGCCGAGGTTCCGGTCCGGGGTGGACCCGAGGGCGGCGTTCGCGGGCACGCTGCACCTGGACGAGTCCTACAGCGCCCTGGAGGGCGCCTACCGGGACAGCGCGGCCGGGCTGGTGCCCGAGGTGCTGCCCGCCGAGATGTACTGCCACACGCTGACCGACCCGTCGATCCTCGATCCGGGCCTGGCCGGGCGCGGGTGGCACACGCTGACCCTGTTCGGCCTGCACACCCCGGCGCGGCTGTTCGACGGCGACAACGCCGGACTGCGCGAGCACCTGGTCGGCCGGTACCTGACCGCGCTCGACGAGCACCTGGTCGAGCCGATCGAGAGCTGCCTGGCCGTGGACGCCGACGGCCGCCCGTGCCTGGAGGCCCGCACGCCGCTCGACCTGGAGGCCGAGATCGGCCTGCCGCGCGGGCACATCTTCCACGGGGACCTGGACTGGCCGTTCGCCGAGCGCCCCGAGCAGGTCGGGACCTGGGGCGTGGAGACCGACGTCGACAACCTGCTGGTGTGCGGGGCGGGCGCCCGGCGCGGCGGCGGGGTCAGCGGGATCGGCGGGCACAACGCGGCCATGGCCGTGCTGGCCCGCCTGAACGGGACCGCCTAGCTCCGCCGCTCGATCAGCCGCGTCACCAGCCCGCGCGCCGAGGTCTCGTTGGCCCCCGAGGTCACCGAGACCTCCAGCCCGCCCTGCCTGGCCACCACGCTGGTCTGCACGACCTCGCCCGAGCCCCTCGTGGCCGCGTACGCCTGCTCGTGGAAGTCCGGCAGGTCCACCACCCGCAGCCCGTCGTCCTCGGCCGCCTTCCGGCCGTCGGCGAACGCCTCGGCGTCCACCCCGGACCGGAACCTGACCTCGGTCTCCACACCGCCCCGCGCGTACTCGCAGGTCAGCGTCTGGCCGTCGACGAACTCGCGGGGGTTGCCGAGCACCAGCCCCAGCGCGGGGCCGACCACGTCGGCGGGGGCGAACCGCGCGCAGTTCGCCCCGTTGGCCGCGCCGGTCGACGTGGGCCCCGCCGCCGTCGTGCCACCCGGCGCGGGCTCCTGCCCACCCGTGCAGCCCGCGACCACGAGCGCCAGGGCCCACGCCGCCGACGCGCGCCTCTCGCGATCTTCTCCAGCCGCAGCACGACCGACTTGGAGGTGGGCGTGCCGGAGATGTCCG
>NZ_JBQGCX010000940.1:0-5893 GCF_052038725.1 Actinosynnema sp. | reverse complement strand
GTCGCCGCCACCGACGGCCCGATGCCGCAGACCAAGGAGCACGTCCTCCTGGCCCGCCAGGTCGGCGTCCCCTACATCGTCGTGGCCCTCAACAAGTCCGACATGGTCGACGACGAGGAGATCATGGAGCTCGTCGAGATGGAGGTCCGCGAGCTGCTGTCCTCCTACGAGTTCCCGGGCGACGACCTGCCGGTCGTGCGCGTCTCGGCGCTCAAGGCCCTCGAGGGCGACGAGAAGTGGGCGGCCAGCGTCGCCGAGCTCATGGACACCGTGGACGAGTACATCCCGGAGCCCGAGCGCGACCTGGACAAGCCGTTCATGATGCCGGTCGAGGACGTCTTCACGATCACCGGTCGTGGCACCGTCGTCACCGGTCGCATCGAGCGCGGCATCCTCAAGGTCAACGAGGAGATCGAGATCGTCGGCATCCGCGAGTCGTCCACCAAGACGACCGTCACCGGCATCGAGATGTTCCGCAAGCTGCTCGACGAGGGTCGTGCGGGCGAGAACGTCGGCCTCCTGCTGCGCGGCACCAAGCGCGAGGACGTCGAGCGCGGCCAGGTCATCGTCAAGCCGGGCTCGATCACCCCGCACACCGAGTTCGAGGCGCAGGCCTACATCCTGTCCAAGGACGAGGGTGGCCGTCACACCCCGTTCTACGACAACTACCGCCCGCAGTTCTACTTCCGCACCACGGACGTGACCGGCGTCGTGCACCTCCCCGAGGGCACCGAGATGGTCATGCCGGGCGACAACACCGACATGCGCGTCGAGCTGATCCAGCCCATCGCCATGGAGGACGGCCTCATGTTCAACATCCGTGAGGGTGGCCGCACCGTCGGTGCCGGCCGCGTGACCAAGATCCTCAAGTGATCTAGTCGCCGCCACGGCTCGACCGGGCCCCCGTCACCCCTGGTGGCGGGGGCCCGGTCGCGTCCCGGGGCGGGCCGTCCCGGGGAGGCCCTGGGGCGGATTTGGGTGCAGCGCGGTTGACATGGCACACTGGACAGGTTGCTTGACGCGCGGTGAGCACCCATGTGCCCGCCGCCGGCCGTCCGGCACGCGCCGCGGACAGCCTGGGTTTCCCCCAGCGTGGTCCCGGTGCGGGCGACGGCAGCGCAAGCCCCGGCCGCAGCCGGGCTCGAACACCGCCCTGTGGAGCAGATCCTGACACGGGGCACCCACGCTGGAAGGGCGACACGCCCGACCTCGGGGGTCGGGGAGAGCTCGCTGCGGACGGCCATGAATGTTCAGTAGGACGACGAGAGAGAGTCAGACAAGCGATGGCGGGACAGAAGATCCGCATCCGGCTTAAGTCGTACGACCACGAGGTCATCGACAGCTCGGCGCGCAAGATCGTTGACACGGTGACCCGTGCCGGCGCCACCGTGGTCGGCCCGGTGCCGCTCCCGACGGAGAAGAACGTCTTCTGCGTCATCCGGTCGCCTCACAAGTACAAGGACAGCCGCGAGCACTTCGAGATGCGCACGCACAAGCGCCTCATCGACATCGTCGACCCGACGCCCAAGGCGGTCGACTCGTTGATGCGTCTCGACCTGCCGGCGGACGTCAACATCGAGATCAAGCTGTAAGGACCGGTACCGACCAATGACTGCTACCACCACGCGCAGCGTCAAGGGCGTCCTCGGCGAGAAGCTCGGCATGACCCAGGTCTGGGACGCTGACAACCGCCTGGTCCCCGTGACCGTGATCAAGGCCGACGTGAACGTCGTGACCCAGGTCCGCGACGCGCAGACCGACGGCTACGCCGCGGTGCAGATCGCCTACGGGGCGATCGACCCGCGCAAGGTCACCAAGCCGCTCAAGGGCCACTTCGAGAAGGCCGGCGTCACGCCGCGCCGTCACCTCGTCGAGCTCCGCACCGCCGACGCGGCCGAGTACACGCTCGGCCAGGAGGTCACCGTGGAGACGTTCGAGGGCGGCCAGACCGTCGACGTCACCGGCACCACCAAGGGCAAGGGCTTCGCCGGCGTCATGAAGCGTCACAACTTCTCCGGCGTCTCGGCCTCCCACGGTGCCCACCGCAACCACCGCAAGCCGGGCTCGATCGGTGGCTGCGCCACCCCGGGCCGCGTCTTCAAGGGTCTGCGCATGGCCGGCCGCATGGGTGGCGTGCGCCAGACCACCTCGAACCTGACGATCCACGCCGTGGACGCCGACAAGGGCCTGCTGCTGATCAAGGGTGCCGTCCCCGGCCCCCGCGGCGGCGTCGTCCTGGTCCGCACGGCCGCGAAGGGGGCGTGAACCGCATGACGACGGTCACCATCACCAAGCCGACCGGCGGCGACGCCGGCACGGTCGAGCTGCCCGCCGAGCTCTTCGACGTGCAGACCAACGTGCCGCTCATCCACCAGGTCGTCGTGGCCCAGCTGGCCGCGGCCCGCCAGGGCACGCACGCCACCAAGACCCGCGGCGCCGTCCGCGGCGGTGGCGCCAAGCCCTACCGCCAGAAGGGCACCGGCCGCGCCCGCCAGGGCTCGACCCGCGCCCCGCAGTTCGCCGGCGGTGGCACGGTCCACGGCCCGCAGCCGCGCAGCTACGCCCAGCGCACCCCCAAGAAGATGAAGGCCGCCGCCCTGCGCGGTGCCCTCTCCGACCGCGCGCGCCACGGCCGCATCCACGTGCTGACCGGGATCGTCGAGGGCGAGGCCCCGTCGACCAAGACCGCCTGGAGCGCCCTCTCCGGCCTGACCGAGCGCCCCAACCTGCTCGTCGTCATCGACCGGGCGGACGAGATCGGCCTGCGCAGCCTGCGCAACCTGGCCGCCGTCCACGTGCTCTTCGTCGACCAGCTCAACACCTACGACGTGCTGTGCTCCGACGACGTGGTCTTCACCCAGGCCGCCCTCGAGGCCTTCGTCTCGGGCGCGTCCCGCGGCACCGCCACCACCGAGGAGGACACCAAGTGAGCACCCCGGCCCTCAACAAGGACCCGCGCGACATCCTGCTGTCGCCGGTCGTCTCCGAGAAGTCGTACGCGCTGCTCGACCAGGGTAAGTACACCTTCGTGGTGGACCCCCGCTCGAACAAGTCCGAGATCAAGAAGGCCGTGGAGAGCATCTTCGGCGTCAAGGTGAGCTCGGTGCACACCCTCAACCGCCAGGGCAAGACCCGTCGCACGCGGTTCGGGATGGGCAAGCGCAAGGACACCAAGCGCGCGATCGTGACGCTCAAGGAAGGCACCATCGACATCTTCGGCACGCTCTGAGCCGCGGGTCGAGGACGAGAAACTTAAAGGACTGCAACCACTATGGCTATCCGTAAGTACAAGCCGACGACGCCGGGCCGACGCGGCTCGAGCGTGGCGGACTTCGTCGAGGTGACCCGGACGACTCCCGAGAAGTCCCTGGTCCGGCCGCTGAGCAAGACCGGCGGGCGCAACGCCTCCGGTCGCATCACCACCCGTCACATCGGTGGTGGCCACAAGCGTGCCTACCGTGTCATCGACTTCCGCCGCGCCGACAAGGACGGCGTGAACGCCAAGGTCGCGCACATCGAGTACGACCCCAACCGCACCGCCCGCATCGCGCTGCTGCACTACACCGACGGCGAGAAGCGCTACATCATCGCGCCGAACAAGCTGCGCCAGGGCGACGTGATCGAGAACGGTCCGTCGGCCGACATCAAGCCGGGCAACAACCTGCCGCTGCGCAACATCCCGGTCGGCACGGTCGTGCACTGCATCGAGCTGCGCCCCGGCGGCGGCGCCAAGATCGCCCGCTCCGCCGGCACCCGCGTCCAGCTGGTCGCCAAGGAGGGTCGCATGGCGCAGCTGCGCATGCCCTCCGGCGAGATCCGCAACGTCGACGCCCGCTGCCGCGCGAGCATCGGCGAGGTCGGCAACGCCGAGCAGAGCAACATCAACTGGGGCAAGGCCGGCCGCATGCGCTGGAAGGGCCGCCGCCCGACCGTCCGCGGTGTCGTCATGAACCCGGTCGACCACCCGCACGGTGGTGGCGAGGGCAAGACGTCCGGTGGTCGTCACCCCGTCAGCCCCTGGGGACAGCCCGAGGGCCGTACCCGCAAGCCCAACAAGCCCAGCGACAAGCTCATCGTGCGCCGTCGCCGGACCGGCAAGAAGCGCTGAGCAGAAGCAGGGAGCTAACCAGACATGCCTCGCAGCCTGAAGAAGGGCCCGTTCATCGACGACCACCTCTCCAAGAAGGTGGACGCGCAGAACGAGGCCGGTACCAAGAACGTCATCAAGACCTGGTCCCGCCGGTCGATGATCACCCCCGAGATGCTCGGCCACACGCTGGCCGTGCACGACGGCCGCAAGCACATCCCGGTCTTCGTGACCGAGTCGATGGTCGGCCACAAGCTCGGTGAGTTCGCTCCGACCCGCACGTTCAAGGGTCACGAGAAGGACGACAAGAAGGGTCGGCGTCGATGAGCACGGCCATCAACGAAGGAAGCACCATGGAAGCCAAGGCGCAGGCCCGGTTCGTCCGGGTGACGCCCATGAAGGCCCGCCGTGTCGTGGACCTCATCCGCGGCAAGAGCGTCCCGGAGGCGGTCGCGCTCATGCGGTTCGCCCCGCAGAGCGCGAGCGAGCCGGTGCTCAAGGTCCTCAACAGCGCCGTGGCCAACGCCCGGTTCGCCGCGGACCAGCACGGCACCGCGTTCGACGAGACCGCGCTCGTGGTCTCCTCGGCGTTCGTCGACGAGGGCCCGACCATGAAGCGGTTCCGGCCGCGCGCCCAGGGCCGCGCCAGCCGCATCAACAAGCGCACGTCGCACATCACCGTGATGGTGGCTGCTCGCCCGACGACCTCTCAGGGAGGTGCCCGCTGATGGGGCAGAAGATCAACCCGTACGGCTACCGCCTGGGCATCACCACCGACCACCGCAGCCGCTGGTTCGCCGACTCGACCAAGCCGGGTCAGCGCTACAGCGACTACGTGAAGGAGGACGTCGCGATCCGCGGCCTCCTCTCCGTGGGCATGGACCGCGCCGGCATCTCCAAGGTCGAGATCGAGCGCACCCGTGACCGCGTCCGCGTGGACATCCACACCGCCCGCCCGGGCATCGTCATCGGCCGCCGCGGCGCCGAGGCGGACCGCATCCGCGGGGAGCTCGAGAAGCTCACCGGCAAGCAGGTCCAGCTGAACATCCTCGAGGTCAAGAACCCCGAGGTGGACGCCCAGCTGGTCGCCCAGGGCATCGCCGAGCAGCTCGCCGCCCGCGTGACCTTCCGTCGCGCGATGCGCAAGGGGATGCAGTCCTCGCTGCGCGCCGGCGCCAAGGGCATCCGCATCCAGGGCTCCGGCCGCCTCGGTGGCGCCGAGATGTCGCGCTCGGAGTTCTACCGCGAGGGCCGCGTGCCCCTGCCCCCGCTCCGCGCGAACATCGACTACGGCTTCTACGAGGCCAAGACCACCTTCGGCCGCATCGGCGTGAAGGTCTGGATCTACAAGGGCGACCTGACCGCCAAGGAGCTGGCCCGCGAGGAGGCCGCCGCCGGCGACCGCGGCCCGCGTGGCGGCGACCGCCGTCGTGGCGGCGAGCGTGGCGGCGACCGCGGCCCCCGCGGCGGCGACCGTCGTGGCGGTCGTGCCCCGCGTCGCGAGGACTCCGCCCCGCAGGGTGAGGCGTCCGCGCCCGCCGCCGAGGCCGCCCCCGCTACCACCGAGGGAGAGCAGTCCTGATGTTGATTCCCCGTCGAGTCAAGCACCGCAAGCAGCACCACCCGGGGCGCAGCGGCATGGCCAAGGGCGGCACGACCGTCGCCTTCGGTGACTACGGCATCCAGGCCCTCGAGCCGGCCTACGTCACCAACCGGCAGATCGAGTCGGCCCGTATCGCCAGGACGCGCTACATCAAGCGTGGCGGCAAGGTGTGGATCAACATCTACCCGGACCGCCCGCTGACC
>NZ_JBQGCX010000939.1:0-2270 GCF_052038725.1 Actinosynnema sp. | reverse complement strand
AGTAGCCGATCGCGTTGAGCGCGCGGAAGCACTCCTCCCACGGCACGTCGCCGTGGCCGGTGGACACGAAGTCCCAGCCGCGACGGGGGTCGGCCCAGGCCAGGTGCGAGCCGAGGCGGCCGTTGCGGCCGTCGAAGCGCTTCTTCGTGTCCTTGCAGTCCACGTGGTAAATCCGGTCGGCGAAGTCCAGGATGAAGCCGACCGGGTCCAGGTCCTGCCACACGAAGTGCGACGGGTCCCAGTTGATGCCGAACGCGGGGCGGTTGCCCAGGGCGTCCAGGGCGCGCTTGGTGGTCCAGTAGTCGTAGGCGATCTCGGACGGGTGAACCTCGTGCGCGAACCGCACGCCCACCTCGTCGAAGACGTCCAGGATCGGGTTCCAGCGGTCGGCGAAGTCCTGGTAGCCGTCGTCGATGACCGCCTGCGACACCGGCGGGAACATCGCCACGTACTTCCAGATCTTCGACCCGGTGAACCCGACGACCGTGTCCACGCCCAGCTTCGCGGCGGCGCGCGCGGCGTCGGCCATGTGCGCGGCGGCCCGCTGCCGCACGCCCTCGGGCTCCCCGTCGCCCCACACCGAGGCCGGGATGATCGCCTTGTGGCGCTCGTCGATCGGGTCGTCGCAGATGGCCTGCCCGACCAGGTGGTTGGAGATGGCCCAGACCTTCAGCCCGTGCTTCTCCAGCACCGCCAGCTTGGCCGGGACGTAGTCGTCGTCGGCGAGCGCCTTGTCGACCTCGAAGTGGTCGCCGGAGCAGGCGATCTCCAGGCCGTCGTACCCCCAGCTCGACGCCAGGCGGCAGACCTCCTCGAAGGGCAGGTCGGCCCACTGGCCGGTGAACAGCGTGACGGGTCGGCTCATCGTGGTGTTCCGTTCCGTTCTGTCGGCGTTGTCAGACGGCTTGCTGGAGGCGGTCAGATCGCGGTCCAGGCGGACCCGGAGCCCGCGCTGGTCTGGACGGCGTCAAGGACCCGCTGCACGCGCAGCCCGTCCGCGAAGCCGGGGTGCGGGTCGACGCCGGTCCCGATGGCGCTGAGCAGGTCGGCGACCTCGTGCGTGAAGGTGTGCTCGTACCCGAGCAGGTGCCCCGGCGGCCACCACCCCTCGAGGTAGGGGTGACCGGGCTCGGTGACCAAAACCCGCCGGAACCCGGAGTCGGGCCCCGCGTCGGTGAAGACGGACAGCTCGTTCATCGACTCGAAGTCGAACGCGAGACTCCCCTTGGACCCGTTGACCTCGATGCGCATGGCGTTCTTGCGCCCGAGCGCGTACCGAGTGGCCTCGAACGTCCCCACGGCCCCGTTGTCGAACCTCGCGAGGAACAGCGCCGCGTCATCCACGGTCACCTCGTCCCGCCCCCCGCGCTCGTCCGGCCGCTCCTTCACGAACGTCTCGGTGAGCGCGGAAACCCCGGTGACCAGCCCACCGGTGACGAACTGCGCAGCGTCCACGATGTGCGCCCCGAGGTCCCCCAGCGCCCCGGACCCCGCAGTCTCCTTCCGCAACCGCCAGGTCATGGGCGACTCGGCGTCGGACAGCCAGTCCTGGAGGTACACGGCCCGAACGTGCCGCACCTCCCCGATCTCCCCGTCGGCGACCAGCTTGCGCGCCAGCGAAAGAGCCGGAACCCGCCGGTAGTTGAAGGCCACCATCGCCTTCACCCCACGCGCGGCAGCCCGCTCGGCAGCGGCAACCATCCGCTCGGCTTCCTCGACGCTGTTGGCCAACGGCTTCTCGCACAACACGTGCTTGCCCGCGTCAAGGGCGGCGATGGCGATGTCCGCATGACTGTCCCCAGGCGTGCAGACATCAACAATCCCGATGTCCTCCCGCGCAACAAGCGCCCGCCAGTCAGTCTCAACCTCACGCCACCCGTACTTGTCAGCAGAGGCACGAGTGCGAACAGCGTCCCGCCCGCAGAGCACGGCGAGGTCAGGCACAAGCGGCACGTCGAAGAAGTGCCCAACGGTCCGCCAGGCCTGAGAGTGCACCGCCCCCATGAACGCGTGCCCAACCAACCCCACACCGATCCGCTCACCCGATCGCGTCATCGCCACCCCTCACCCAGCCCAAACCAGCCCGAACCAGTCCAAAAGGGGCCAACTCACACGACCGCCACCCGAGATTGGGCCAGATGCCGCAGTAAGCTCCCCCAACTTTTGCTGATTCTCGACAAAAGTCCCCCAAAGCGCAACGCCTGACGACCAACGCCCGACGACCGACGACCAACGCCCGACGACCAACGAGAGATGACCTCCTCGCGGGC
>NZ_JBQGCX010000938.1:0-1882 GCF_052038725.1 Actinosynnema sp. | reverse complement strand
GGGGGGGGCGCCCCCCCCCCCCCCCCCCCCCCCCCCCGCTCGCCACGCTGCTCCTTCTTCGCTGCTCCTTCGCTGCTACTCCTTCGCTGCTACTCCTTCTCCACAGGAATCCACAGCTCGGCCTCGGCCGTCCTCCCGTCGTCGAGCACGGTGCTGCTGAGGATCTCCGGGCCGGGGCGGCTGCGGTACGGGTTCGACGGGAACCACTGGGTGAACACGTCCCGCCACATCTCCTGCAGCGCCCTCGGGAACTCCCCGGTGCTGGAGAACACCGCCCACGTCCCGGCGGCCACCGGGAGCGCGTCCAGCCCCTCCGGGACCGGCAGCGAGCTGGCGACCCCGTGGTAGTAGTCCAGCTCGGTGCCCTCCGCGCGGGACGGGTCGAGGTCGGCGCTGACCCCGACGACCCCGCCGGGCTCCTCGTTGTTGAGCTTCTTGATCTCGGCGAACTCCGCCTTGTCGAGCCCCCTGATGAAGTCCGCGATGTGCGGGTTCACCCCTTGGTGGACCAGGGGCACCCTGGCCCTGCGCCCGACGACGGCGAACTCCGCCCGTTCCACGATCCGGTACCGCATGTCGCTGCTCCCCTCGATGACGAGGCGGAAGGCCATTCTCGACTGCGAGCTGAGCGCCGCCCCGGTCCGCCTGGCCTCACCTGGCCCCACGCCGTGCACGGCGCGGAAAGCCCTGGTGAACGCCTCGTTGGAGGCGTAGCCGTGGTCGACGGCGATGTCCAGCAGGGTGCGCTCCCCCGCCACCACCTCCGCCGCCGCGAGCGTGAGCCTGCGCCGCCGCACGTACTCCGACAGCGGCATCCCGGCCAGCGCCGAGAACATCCGCCGCAGGTGGTGCTCGGAGGTCAGCGCGATCCGCGCCAGCTCCGCGACGTCGACCTCGCCCGGCAGGACCTGTTCGACGCGGTCCATGGCCTCGTTGAGCCGCTCCAGCACGCCCGTCCCCTTCCGCCACCGGGAACGCTACGGAGCGCGGCGGGGGTCGCACCCGACCGGAGCGGGCCGGTTCCGGTCGGGTCGCGCCCGACCGCGGGCCCGTCCGCTCAACCATCCACAGTGGACCTCCGGCGCGGAGCCTTCCCAGTGGTGTTTCCCTTTTGGCTCCGGAGAAACACCGTGTTAATCCCGGTTCGGAGGGTACTCAGTGGGAGACCGAAGACCACGAGCGGAGAGGTTGCGACACAGTGACGACGATCGAGAAGTCCGTGGACGTCGAGGTCCCGGTCAGCACCGCGTACAACCAGTGGACCCAGTTCGAGTCGTTCCCCCGGTTCATGGAGGGCGTCGAGAACATCACCCAGGTGTCGGACACCCGGACCCACTGGGTCACCAGCATCGGTGGCGTGAAGCGCGAGTTCGACGCGGAGATCACCGAGCAGCACCCGGACGAGCGGGTCGCCTGGCACACGGTGGAGGGTCCGCAGCAGGCCGGTGTGGTGACGTTCCACCGGCTCAACGACCGGCAGACCAGGGTCCACCTGCAGATGGACTACGAGCCCGAGACCCTGACCGAGAAGGCCGGGGCCGCGCTGGGCATCGTGGAGCACCGGGTGAACGGCGACCTGAAGCGGTTCAAGGAGTTCATCGAGAACGCGGGCTCCGAGACCGGCTCCTGGCGCGGTGACGTGCCCCGCGAGCCGCAGGCGGGCGAGGCCGCGCACCGGATGCCGCCCGGCGGCACCACCGCCACCCCGAACCCCGGCGCCACGCCGGGCGTCGCGGGTCCCGGCGTGACCCCCGGTCTGGCGGGTCCCGGCACGGGCGGTCTGGGCGGCGCGACGCACCGCGACCCGCTGTCCTGAGCCGCCGCTGAGCGAAGCGAGGAGGCCCGCCCCCCTATCGGGGGGCGGGCCTCCTCGCTTTTCGGT
>NZ_JBQGCX010000937.1:0-3844 GCF_052038725.1 Actinosynnema sp. | reverse complement strand
CACGTAGGTGCGCCCGCTCTGGCTGGTCAGCGCGCCCAGCAGCTGCCCGCCAGCGCCGACCGCCGTCGGCGGGCCGGGCTCGGCGGACGCGGCGCCCTCGGACGCGCCGGGCGCGTGCGGGAACACCAGCAGCATCACCCGCCGCACCGGGCCCTCGGCGGGCATCCGGTCGATCGCCTCCAGCGCCTCCCTGGTGGGGGTGTTGACCAGCACGCCGCCGTCCA
This sequence comes from Actinosynnema sp., assembly GCF_052038725.1. Taxonomy (NCBI): domain Bacteria; kingdom Bacillati; phylum Actinomycetota; class Actinomycetes; order Pseudonocardiales; family Pseudonocardiaceae; genus Actinosynnema; species Actinosynnema sp. The sequence goes on along the minus strand of NZ_JBQGCX010000937.1, from coordinate 3,620 downwards.
CCGCGTACCGGGACAGGTCGCGGTCGCCGTCGGTCCACGAGGCCACGCCCGCCATGTCGACCGGGCCGCCGCCGTTGACCGGCACCCGCGAGGGCTCGAACGCGAACGGGAACGACGCCGACGAGCGCGCGGCCAGCGCCATCCGGGGGATGAGCCGGTCCAGCTCGCTCGGGGCGAAGTCGTCGCGCGGGCGCTCCTGCGCGGTCTCCCCGGCGGGCCTGGCCCACCCGTACGGGTCACGCCGGAACGAGAAGCTGCCCTGGTGGCTGGACTGGACCAGGGCCTCGCCGAGGTCGTCGTAGGTCACCGACGGCACCCCGGTGAGCAGGGTCGTGGTGATCCGCAGGTCCACCGGGCGCTCGTGCGCGGGCAGCGGCCGGTAGTCGTCGGTGAGGCGTTCGAGGGCCTCGTGCAGCCGGGGCAGGAAGAACTCGTCGCCGCGCAGCAGCGACACCGGGTCGCCCTGGAACGGGGTGCGCAGCAGCTGCTCCATGCGGCCCTGCTCGGACCACAGGTCCCGCAGCCGCTCCAGCTTCGCGGCCTCGTTGACCTGCGACAGCGCCAGCGCGGCCCCGTTGATGCCGCCCGCCGAGGTGCCGGTGATGACGTCGGCGCGGGCGGTCGCGCCGACCATGTCGAGCAGGTGCCGGTAGGGGCCCGAGCTGCGGGTGAGCCGGTCCACCTCCAGCACCGAGCCGCCCATCCACACGGCCAGGCTCACCCCGCCGTTGAGCACCACCGCGAAGCGGACCTGCTCCTTCGGGATTCCCCCGGCCCCGTCCTGCGGGTTCTGCTCCGAGCCAGCGCTCACGCCCGTTCCCCCTCGATCACCCGTGGTGGGCTTCCAAGATCCCTGCGGACACTGGAAGGACACCACGGACATCTCGCGCGAGTGAGGCGGGGTTACCCCTCGTGACCGAATTGCTGCTCAGCGCGGTCGGGACACCCGGCGGGGGCGCGCGGTCGAGCTACGCGGCTCCGGGCAGCGGGTCCTTCCGGATCAGCGGCCCGACGTGCTTGCGCGCCACGAACAGGCACACCGCGAACACCAGCACCGCCCCCAGCACCGCCTGCGGCAGCACGTACGCGCGCCCGTCGAACGCGGCCCCGGTCGGCGGCAGGACCACCGCGATGATCGCGCTGCCCGCCGTCGCCACCAGCCGGAACCGCTTGGCCAGCACCGCCGTCGCCAGCGGCAGCGCCGCCCACAGCAGGTACCAGGGCTGGAGCACCGGCCCGAGCACCAGCACCGCGCCCAGGCCCGCGCCGAGCCCGTTGACCGCCTTGATCCGGCCCCGGAACGCCTTCCACAGCAGCGAGCCGACGATCACCACGTACACCGCCTGCCCGATCAGCCTGCCGAGCGCGATCGTCGAGTCGGTGTGGTTGCCCAGGCCCAGCGCCAGCCCCAGCCCGCCGCCGAGGAAGCCCAGCGCGGTCGGCGGCGACATCCAGCTCTTGACCGTGCCCGCCGTGTTCAGCGTCTCGGTCCAGCCGAACCCGAGCCCGGTGCCGAAGCAGGTCGCCACGGTCACCACCACGGCCACCACCAGCATGAACACCGCCACCGACAGCAGGTCGCGCAGCCGTCCGCCGCGCCTGCGGGCCACGATGATGCCGAGGAAGCCCAGCGCCAGCGCGGCCGGGAGCTTCACCATCGCGCCGAGCGTGATCAGGGCCGCGCCGAGCGCCACCCACAGCAGCTCGTCGCGGGTGAGCGGGTCGCCGGGGTTGTGCACCGGGAGGCGGCGCAGCGCCACCTCGATGCCGACCAGCATCAGGCCGATCGCCAGCGCCTCGTTGTGCACGCCCACGACCAGGTGGAACAGCACCAGCGGGTTCGCCGCGCCCAGCCACAGCGCGCTCACCTCGGGCACGCCGAACCGCACCGCGAGGCGCGGCAGCGCCCACACGATCATGGCCAGGCCGACCAGGGCGAGCATCCGGTGCAGGAACACGCCGGGCAGCACGTGGTCGCCGGTGACCGCCGAGATGACCCGGCCCAGCGCCAGGAACAGCGGCCCGTACGGGGCGGGGGTCTCGCGCCAGATGGTGGGGACGTTCTGGGTGAGCACGTTGTCCACGCCCAGCGCCGTGGCCGGTCCCAGCTCGTACGGGTCCTGGCCGTTGGCGGCGATCTGGCTCTGCGCGAGGTAGCTGTAGACGTCGCGGCTGAACATGGGCAGCACGAAGACCAGCGGCGTGATCCACATCATCAGCGTGCGGTCCATCTGGCTGCGCGAGACCAGCCTCGGGCGGCCGGGGCGGGCGAACCGGCCCAGCCACAACCACGCCGAGACGATCATGAAGATGCCGGTCCAGGCCACCGCCAGCGTCGCGCTCGGCATCCGGGCGAACAGGCCCAGCACCGGGGTGCCCGGCAGCGGGCTCAGCACGGGCGCGGCGCCCGCGCCCAGCGACCCGGCCGCCAGCAGCAGCGCCCCGACCGTGCCCCACCGCCGCACGATGTCCAGCTGCCTGCGCTCGACGGCGTCCAGCGGAGCCGCCCCACCGATCCCGTCGCGGTCACCGAGAACCGCGCCGGTGATCACCCGCTCTCCACCCGTCCCCACCGGCGCAGGGTAGCGAAGCGCGGTGCACCCGGCGTTTCTCGGGCGGGTCGTGACCTGCTGCTATGCCACCGGGGCCGGTCGACTCAGGCGGCCGGGGCGGGGGTGCGCAGGCCGCCGAGCAGCAGGTCCAGGTACCGGTGCGCGGTCGCGACGCGCTGCTCCCGCGCGCCGCCCGCCAGCCCCACCGCGTGCGCGACGCCGCACACCAGCGGCGTCAGGTCGTCGGCGGTCAGGTCCGCCCGCACGAGCCCGGCGGCCCGCACCCGGTCGAGCACCGCGCCGCCCACCGTCCACATGGACAGCTTCAGCTCGGTGGTGCGCGGCAGCGCGTCGGTGGGGGAGGAGGCGACGCCGGGCACGGCCGCGTCGGTCACCTGCACCTCCACGACCCGGCGCAGGAACACGTCGAACGCCCGCCACGGGTCGGGTTCGGCGGCGGCCCGCTCGGCGGCGGCGACCAGCTCCTCCAGCCCCGGCGCGGCCACCGCCTCCACCAGCGCCTCGGCGGTGGGGACGTGCCGGTAGACGGTGCCGACCCCGAGCCCGGCGCGGCGGGCGACGTCGTTGAGCTGCACCGGAGCCCCGTCGTCGATCAGCTCGCGGGCCACGCGGACGATCCGCTCCCAGTTCCGGGCGGCGTCCTTGCGCAGCGGGGTGGTCGGCACGCGGGCGAGTCTAGTCGCGCGGCCCGGACACCAGCCGCTCGCTGAGCGCCCGCACCGCAGCGGCCACGGCGGGGTCGGCCGCAGCGCCGGGTGGACGATCCGGGGGTCGGCCATGGTCCGGGTGCTCAGGTCGGTCGACGCCCCGCCGGGGTCGGCCGCGAGCACCGCGACCCCGGTCCCGTCCAGCCGCTTCGCGAGGTCGAGCGCGTAGGCGAGGTTGGCCAGCTTGGCCCGCCCGTACCGGTGGAACCCGTAGTAGCCCCCGCCGGGCTCGGCCGAGTCGAACCGCCGCCCGCCCAGCACGACCGCGGCCGACGTCACGTTCACCACCCGGCTCGGAGCCCCGGCGGTGAGCGCGGGCAGCAGCAGCTCGGTGAGCAGG
>NZ_JBQGCX010000936.1:0-2243 GCF_052038725.1 Actinosynnema sp. | reverse complement strand
CGGGGCGTTCAGCAGGGTGAACAGCACCGCGAACGGCCAGTCGACGAGGTGCCCGACCAGCAGCACCAGCCCGGCCGTGCCACCCGTCACCACCCCGGCGGACTTGAGCAGGAACAGACCCAGCGAGGCCACGAAAGCCCCGATCACGATGCCCGCGACGTTCTCCGCGGTGCTGTGCTTCGGCGGCGCCTGCTGCACTTGTGGTGCGAGGGGAGCCGATTCGATCGTTGTCACGGGGCAAAGAATGACTAGTGACCTGGCATTCGCACAACACCGCCCCCGCGCACTGCGCAACTTGACTCGTCTGACTCGATTCAGGTGCCACAATGCGCAGCGTGGACAGCCTCGACGCCCGGATCCTGCTCGCCCTGGACGAGCAGCCCGACGCGACCAGCCTCGCGCTGGCCCAACGGCTGGGCATCGCGCGGAACACCCTGCACGCCCGGCTGCAGCGGATGCAGCGGTCCGGGGTGATCGGGGAGTTCAGCCGCCGCGTCGACCCGGCGGCACTGGGGCGTCCGCTGGTGGCGTTCGTGTCGATCGCGCTGAGCCAGAGCACGGCGCGGAGGGTGAACGACGCGCTGCGGGGGTTCCCGGAGGTGGTGGAGATGCACTCCACGACGGGGGAGGCGGACCTGCTGGTGAAGGTGGTGGCGCGGGACACGGCCGATCTGCACCGGATCACCAGCAGTTTTCTGACCGTGCCGGGGGTGGTGCGGACCAACACGGCGATCTCGTTGAGCGAGGAGATGCCGTTCCGGATCAGGGCGTTGATCGAGACGATCGCGGAGGAGGGGCGGGGTGGCTAACGCGTCCGGCCGCATCCCGATGCACAGGTGAAGCCCGCCGCTGATCCCGGAGTCGCCGATGCCCCGCAAGCCTGCCCTCACGTTCGCCGGTGCGCTGCGCATCCTCGGCGAGCACGAGAGCAAGGCGGTCGAGAGGCTGGACAAGGCGTTAGGCGGGGCGATCCTCGCCTCGGGCGTCGTGTCCCTGGTCGACGGCGGGGCGACGGTGCTGTTCGCCGCGCTGTGGGGCTGGGTCGACCAGAAGAACGAGGCCACCAGGCTGTTGCGCGAGCTGGTGGGGAAGTTGTCGGGCCGGGTGGCGGCGACCAGGGGCGTGGAGCGACGCGACCTGATCATCGCCGCGCACAGCACCATCGTGGCTGCTGCCTTCTTCGAGGTGCTGGAGGAACGCCTCGGCCCTCAGCGGGTGCGCGAGCTGGCCGTCACCGAGGTGGAAAAGTGGCAGCTCGCCATGGGGGACACCCAGGACTGCCACGATTCCCTCGACCGGTCGGAGATCCCTGCCCCGTCGCCATCACGTGGGTTCCAGGAGAACCTGGAGCACCTGGCCCGCTGGGTCGACACGAGGGCGGAGGAGACGGGCCACTTCTTCAACGGTCTTGTTGGCGGTGAAAGCACTGTCCGGGTGTTCGACGAGGAGTTCCGGGAGCTGGTCCTGGACCGCTACCAGTCGCACTACCTCGCGCTGGCTGCCACTGCTCCGGAGTTCGTGTTCTGGGCCGTCCTGGGCGAGCACGCCGCCACCAGGGTGCGCATCGAACGGCTCAACTCCGAATTCCGGGCCGTGCTCGACACACACGGAAGGGCGCTCGCCCAGGCCCACTCGCTGCTCGGGCTGCTCTCCAACCGTGCCGCCGCAGTCGACAAGCACCGGGAAGGACTGCGGAAGGCGAATGCTGGAGTGGTCGCCAAACCCATCGTGCCGAGCGACACCGAGCGCTACGAAACCGACGTCACGTTCCCCACGATCGAACGGGCTTTCGTCACCCCGCACTACCGCATGGTCGCTTACGACAAGAGCGGTCGCCCGGCGGATGACCACTGGTGGGAGAAGCAGCCACTCGCGCGGAACCTGGAACTGATGCTCGCCGCGCACTTCACCTCGGCCGACGCCACGACGCTGCCCATGCTGCTGCTGGGGCCCCCCGGCGCGGGCAAGTCCATGCTCACGAAGGTCCTCGCGGCCCGGCTGCCTGCCGAGGAGTACACCGTGGTCCGCGTGCCGCTGCGCAGCGTGCAGGCGGGCGTGTCGGTCTCCCAGCAGATCCAGCAAGCCCTGGACATCACGAGCAATGAACGACTGAGGTGGCAGGACCTGTCCGACCGGGCGGACACCGTCCTGGTCGTCCTCCTGGACGGCTTGGACGAGCTGCTCCAGGCGGCTGACTTCGACCGCAGCGGGTACCTGCGCGATGTCGTGGAGTTCCAGCGGAT
>NZ_JBQGCX010000935.1:0-7144 GCF_052038725.1 Actinosynnema sp. | reverse complement strand
GACGGCGGGCGGATCGCCCCTGGCGGGCGGATCGCCGCTGGCAGGCGGATCACCCACGGTGGGCGGGGTGCCGTTGGTGGGCGGGGTGCCGGTGGTGGGCAGATCGCCTCTGGTGGGCGGGGTGCCTCTGGCGGCCGGATCGCCCATGGCAGATGGCTCAGCGTTGGCGGGCGGGGCGCCACCAGCAGGCGGGTCGCCCCTGGCGACGTGGGTGCTGGAGGAGGCGGTGGGCTACCTGGGCGCGGGGATCGCGACCCTGGTGAACCTGTTCAACCCCGAGCGGATCGTGCTCGGCGGCTGGGCCGGGGCGGCCCTGGGCGGGGACTGGTTGCCCGCGATCGTGGCGGCGACGCGGGAGCACGCGCTGCGGCACCCGTTCGCCAGGGTGCGCCTGGAAGCCGGGCGCCTGGGGCCCGACGCGGTGGCCGTCGGCGCGGCGACGCTGCCGGTCGCGGCGCTGCTGGAGCGGGCCGCCGACCCGCGTGCGCCGGTGCGCAGGCGCGGGGCGCACTTGGCCTAACCGCAGGGGGTTCGCGTGTCGGCCAGATGTCGGAAACCCGCCGTTGACGTTGCCGCGAGCCCGGAGCTAGGCTGCGTGAGAGCGCTCTCACGCCTCCGGTGCCACGGAGGCGTCCCGCACTCCCCGAACCACCACCGCACGTCCCACCACGGCGCGGGGCCCCGGCCCGCGCGCCCGAACCGCGCACACCGCGGTGCCGGACACGTGAAGCCGGGGCCCCGCGCGCCCGGTGGACCGCTCCCGGCCGAGCCGGGGAGGTCACCGCCATCACCACCGCACCGACCGACCCGCGCTCCCCCGACCTCGGCCCGAACGTCCTCCTGCTCCGCCCCGGTCAGCCCGACGCGCAGCGGCGGGTCGACGAGATCACCCGCGCCAGGCGCACCGACCAGTTCGGCGAGGGCAGGCACGCGGTCCTGCTCCTGCCCGGCCACCACCGGCTGGACGTCGACCTGCGCTTCTACACCCAGGTCGCCGGCCTCGGCGCGCTCCCGGACGACGTGGTCGTGCAGGGGCGCGTGCGGGTCGAGGCGGACTGGCTCCCCCAGCTCGACGACCCGGCCGGCCTCGGCAACGCGACGCAGAACTTCTGGCGCGGCGCGGAGAACCTGAGCGTCACCCCGCCTCCGGGCCAGGTCGAGCGCTGGGCGGTGTCGCAGGCCGCCGCCTACCGCAGGATGCACCTGCGCGGCCCCGTCGAGCTGTGGGACGGCCGCGTCGGCTGGGCGTCCGGGGGCCTGATCGCGGACAGCCGGATCGACGGCCCGGTCGACTCCGGCACGCAGCAGCAGTTCCTGACCCGCAACAGCGAGCTGGGCGCGGGCTGGCGCGGCTCGTCGTGGAACATGGTGTTCGTCGGCACGACCGGCGCCCCCGCGCACTCCTACCCCGATCCCCCGTTCACCACCGTGGAGTCCACGCCGCTGGTGCGGGAGAAGCCGTTCCTGTTCGTGGCGGACGACGAGTTCCGCGTCTTCCTCCCCGCGCCGCGCCGCGACTGCGTCGGCACCAGCTGGGGTTCCGGCGCGCCGGAGGGCACGTCGCTGTCGCTGGCGGAGTTCTTCGTCGCGCGCCCCGGAACCCCGGTGGCGGTGGTGAACTCCGCGCTGGAGCGGGGGAAGCACCTGCTGCTGACGCCGGGCGTGCACCGCCTGGACGGCACGATCACCGTGCGGCGTCCGGGAACCGTGGTGCTGGGCCTGGGCCTGGCCACCCTGACCAGCGAGACCGGCGGCCCGGCGCTGGTCACCTCGGACGTGCCGGGGATCAGGCTCGCCGGGTTCCTGATCGACGCGGGCCGCGCGGGCGCGCCCGTGCTGCTCCGGGTGGGCGAACCCGGTTGCGGCGCCGGGCACCGCGCCGACCCGATCTCGCTGCACGACGTCTACCTGCGCGTCGGCGGCCCGTGGGCCGGGCGCGCCGAGGTCAGCCTGGAGGTCAACAGCTCGGACGTGCTCATCGACCACACCTGGGCCTGGCGCGCGGACCACGGCGAGGGCGTCGGCTGGGACGTGAACACCGCGCGGGACGGCGTGGTGGTGAACGGCGACCGGGTGGTGGCGCACGGGCTGTTCACCGAGCACTACCAGCGGCACAGCCTGCTGTGGAACGGCGAGGAGGGCAGGGTCTACTTCTTCCAGAACGAGCTGCCGTACGACCCGCCGTCGCAGGCCGAGTGGCGCGGCGGCGGTGGCGCGCGCGGCCTGCCGGGGTACAAGGTGGCGGACCACGTGCGCGACCACCGGGCGTGGGGCCTCGGCGTGTACTGCTTCAACGAGGCCGACCCGACCGTGGTCACCGACACCGCGGTCGAGGCGCCGACCGCGCCGGGGGTGCGCCTGACCAGCCTGGTCGCGGTGTCCCTCGGCGGGGTCGGCACGATCGCGTCCGTGGTGAACGGGACCGGCGGGGCGGCGGACTCGTCGCGGTTCGTCAGCCGGGTGGCGCGCTACCCGGCCTAGCGCCGGGCCAGGAGGCGCTGCGGCGCGCGGTGGGCGCGGTTCCACAGCTCCTCCACCGGGCCGCGCTCGAACCGCGCCATCCACCACGACGCGCCCGCGACCAGCAGCCCCGACACCACCAGCCACACCGCCACCACGAACGGCGCGCCCAGGTGCGCGCACCGGCTCGCGAGGCCGAAACCCCAGTCGTAGCACAGGACCGACGCGATCAGGTTCTGCCCGACGTAGCAGCTGAGCGCGCTGCGCCCGACCGCCGTGATGCCGCGCCGCAGCCGTCCGGCCTCGGACCTGGCGCGCAGCACCAGGTGCGTGATGAGCCCCAGCAGCCCGAAGGAGACGATCGGCGCGCACACGTACCGGTCCACCAGCGGCAGCGCGCCGCCGAGGAGGGTGGTGGCGAGGTTGAGCGGCACGCCCGCGCCGAGGCCGACCGCCAGCAGTCGGGCGCGCGCCGGGCGTCCCCGCGGGGAGTCCTCCACCGCACCGCCCCGCAGCAGCAGCGCCCCGGCCAGGAACAGCACGGCGCTGAGCGGGATCGCGAGCACCGCCTCCACCCGGTAGACGACGAGGTGCTCCCAGCGGTTCGCCACCTGGGCGGGCCAGCTGGACGTGTCGGTGGGCAGCCCGGAGACCCCGCCGCCGTCACCGGGGAACGCCGCCAGCGCGGCGGTGAGCGCGGCCACCACGAGCAGGTGGACCACCAGCGTCCCGGCCAGCCAGCGGCGCGTGGAGCGCGCGCCCCGGCCGACGACGCAGGCGACGAGCACGGACACCACCGCGTAGTACATGAGCACGTCGAACTCGAACAGCAGCGCGTAGTGCAGCAGCCCTTCGAGCAGCAGCAGCGCCGACCGCCACAGGTACCAGCCGGGCCACCGCTCCCCGCGCCGCACCGCCGACCGGTGCTGGAGCGCGACCCCGATCCCGAACAGGATCGACAGCAGCCCCAGGAACTTGCCGTTGGTCACCGCCCGCAGCAGCGCCTCCCCGACCGACCCCGCGCCGCTCAGGAAGGACGCGGGCCCGTCCGGCGACGCGAAGATCCACACGTTGGTGCCGAGCGTCCCCAGGATCGCCGCACCGCGCAGCACGTCGAGCGCGCTGATCCGTCCCTCGCCCATCTCCGGTCCTCCCCCCAGGCAGGTCGCGGCCCACGCTAGGCGCGGGATGCGGCCGGGCGCGTCGGCGGACGGTGCCACCACCACGTCCTCCCTTCGGAGGAGGAGCGCGGCGCGGAACCCCTGCGCGCGACGGGCCTTCGCGGTCCCGGAGCGGTGCGCTCCTCGCCACACGCCCGTAACCGGGGGATCGCTCGGCGCAACATCGGCTTCCTAGCTTCGAGGGGTTCCACCTGCCGAAAGGAGCCGCTGGTGCGATCCAGAACCCTTCGACGTGGTGCCGCAGCCCTCTTCCTCATCCCCCTGCTGGTCGCCGGGTGCGTGAGCGATCCGACCGCCGGGGGCTCGCCCGGCGCGAGCGCGACCGAGATCCGGGTGGGGGTGCTGCACTCGCTCAGCGGCACGATGGCCATCAGCGAGGTGACCGTCCGGGACGCCGAGCTGCTGGCGGTCGAGCAGCTCAACGCCGCGGGCGGGGTGCTGGGCAAGAAGCTGGTCCCGGTGGTGGAGGACGGGGCGTCGGACTGGCCGACGTTCGCCGAGAAGGCGCAGAAGCTCATCTCGCAGGACCGGGTGGCCGCCGTGTTCGGCGGGTGGACCTCCGCGAGCCGCAAGGCGATGCTGCCGGTGTTCGAGCGCAACAAGGCGCTGCTGTGGTACCCGGTGCAGTACGAGGGGCTGGAGAGCTCGCCGTACATCTTCTACACCGGCGCGACCACGAACCAGCAGATCGTCCCGGCGCTGGACTACCTGGTGTCGCAGGGGAAGAGGAGCCTGTTCCTGGTGGGCAGCGACTACGTGTTCCCGCGCACCGCCAACAAGATCATCAAGGCGTACGCGGCGGCGCGCGGCATCGAGGTGCTCGGCGAGGAGTACACGCCGCTGGGCCACACCGAGTACAGCACCGTGGTCAACAAGGTCGTCGACGCGCGGCCGGACGCGGTGTTCAACACCCTCAACGGGGACAGCAACGTGGCGTTCTTCAAGCAGCTGCGCGGTTCCGGCGTCACCCCGGAGCGCACGCCGGTGGTGTCGGTGAGCGTCGCCGAGGAGGAGGTCCGCGGCATCGGGCCGGAGAACGTCGCGGGGCACCTGGTGGCGTGGAACTATTACCAGACCACGGAAACCCCGGCCAACGGCGAGTTCGTCCGGGCCTACCGGGCGAAGCACGGCGCGGACAAGGTCACCTCGGACCCGATGGAGGCCGGGTACAACGCGGTGAAGCTGTGGGCCGCCGCGGTGACGGCGGCCGGGACCACCGAGGTGGAGGCCGTGCGCAAGGCCGCCGGGGGGATCGCCGTGGACGCGCCCGAGGGCCGCACCACCATCGACGGGGCGACCCAGCACGTGGCCAAGACCGCTCGGATCGGCGTGGTGCGGCCGGACGGGCAGATCGAGCAGGTGTGGGCCTCCGACGGCCCGATCGCGCCGGACCCGTACCTCAAGGGGTACCCGTGGGCCTCGGGGCTGGGCTGACGTGGCCGGGGCCGACCTGACCGCGCTGGCGAACCAGCTGCCCGTCGGGCTGAGCACGGCCGCCGTGCTGCTGCTGGCGGCGCTGGGGCTGACGTTCACCTTCGGCCAGATGGGCGTGGTGAACATGGCGCACGGCGAGTTCGTGATGGCGGGCGCGTACACCGCCTACCTGGTGCAGGGCGCGCTCGGCGGTTGGGCGTTCCCGCTCTCGCTCCCGGCGGCGTTCGTGGTGGCCGGGCTGCTGGGGCTGGCGCTGGAGGCGTCGCTGCTGCGGCGCTTCCACGGCAGGCCGCTGGACACGCTGCTGCTGACCTGGGGCGTGAGCCTGGTCCTGCAGCAGGTGGCGCGGGACGTGTTCGGCGCGCCGAACGTGCAGGTGGTGTCGCCGTCGTGGCTCGTGGGCGGGGTGGAGCTGCTGGGCGTCCGGCTGCCGCACAACCGGGTGTTCATCATCGGGCTGGCGGCGCTGTGCGCGGTCGGCGTGTGGCTGTACCTGGCCAGGTCGCCGCAGGGCAGGCGGGTGCGGGCGGTGGTGCAGAACCGGGAGCTGGCGGCGTGCAGCGGCATCGCGACCGGGCGGGTCGACCGGCTCACGTTCCTGCTCGGGTCCGGGCTGGCCGGGGTTGCCGGGGTGGCGCTCACCCTGGTCGGGCCGGTGGGTCCGACGCTGGGCGGGGCGTACCTGGTGGACGCGTTCCTGGTGGTGGTCGCGGGCGGGCTCGGGCAGCTGCGCGGCGCGGTGCTCGCGGCGGTGGCGCTGGGGTTCCTGAACAGCTTCCTGGAGCTGTACACGGACGCGAGCCTGGCCAAGGTGCTGGTGCTGGCAGCGGTGATCGTGTTCCTCCAGTTCCGGCCGCAGGGCATGTTCGTGCTGCGCGGGAGGTCGCTGGCATGAGCGGTGGATCTCAAGCGCGCCAGGGGCTTTCGCGGTTCGCGCTGCCGCTGTGCGTGGTGCTGCTGGCGGTCGCGCCGCTGGTGCTGTCCCCGTTCCGGCTCGGGCTGCTGGCGAAGTACCTGTGCTTCGCGATCGTCGCCGTGGGCATCGCGGTGGCGTGGGGGCGCGGCGGGATGCTCGTGCTGGGGCAGGGCGTGTTCTTCGGGCTCGGCGGCTACGCCATGGGGATGCACCTGAAGCTCGCCGAGGCCGGGGCTGCGGGTCTGCCGGACTTCATGGTGTGGAGCGGGGTCGAGGAGCTGCCCGCGCTGTGGGCGCCGTTCGCGAACCCGGTGTTCGCGCTCGCGGCCGTGGTGGTGCTGCCCGGCGCGGTCGCGTTCTGCCTGGGGCTGCTGGTGTTCCGGCAGCGGGTGCGCGGCGCGTACTTCGCGGTCCTGTCCCAGGCGCTGGCTGCGGCGTTCGTGATCCTGCTGGTCGGGCGGCAGGGGGTGACCGGCGGGACGAACGGGCTGACGAACTTCAGCTCGTTCTTCGGGCTGGACCTGGCCGACCCGGCCGGGCAGCGCGCGGTGTACTGGATCACCGCCGCCGCGCTGGTGGTGGTGTTCGCGGTCGCGCGGTGGGTGGTGCGCGGGCCGTTCGGGCGGCTGCTGGTGGCGGTGCGCGACGGCGAGGACCGGGTCCGGTTCCTCGGGTACGACCCGGCTCTGGTGCAGACGCTGGTGTTCACCGGGTCGGCGGTGGCGGCGGGGATCGCGGGGGCGCTGTTCGTGCCGGTCGTCGGGATCATCTCGCCCGCGCTGCTCGGGGTGGCCCCCGCGCTGGAGCTGCTGGTGGGGGTCGCGGTGGGCGGGCGGTTCTCGCTGGCGGGCGCGGTGGTCGGGGCGATCGCGGTGAACTACGCGAAGACGGTGTTCAGCGAGGACTTCGCGGAGGGCTGGCTGTACCTGCAGGGCGGGTTGTTCGTGCTGGTGCTGGTGTTCGCGCCGCGCGGGCTGGTGGAGCGGGCGCGGGAGTGGTGGGCGGGTGGACGGGCCGGTGGCGCGGGAGGTTCCGGTGGCGCGGGCGGCGGCGTGACGGGCGCCGTCCGGCGCAGCGAGGGGGTGGCCGGGTGAGCGCGGCGCTGGTGGTGCGCGGGCTGCGGGTGGGGTGCGACGGGCACCCCGCGCTCGAC
>NZ_JBQGCX010000934.1:0-5178 GCF_052038725.1 Actinosynnema sp. | reverse complement strand
GAGGTACTCCTGCGCCTCCCGGTCGACCTCGTCGACGACACCCGAGTCGTCCTCCGGACCGAACGAGTAGACGTCGGGCTTCTTCACCGCCGCGGCACCCCGCTTCGCCCGGCCGATCTCCTGGATGCGCCCGATGACCTTCTCGGCCGTGCGCCCCTGCTTCACCAGGCTGTCGGCGGCCTTGGCGGCGCTCTCCTTGACGCGCTCCTCCCTGAGGACGCGCGTGTCGGCGTGGTCGCGCAGCACCGTCGCCATGCGGTTCTTGACCGCCGCGAGCCTGTCAGCCGCGGAACTCACCTGCCGCCCTCCTCACCCAGCACGCTCTGGACCCGGCCCAGCGCGTCGTCGTCGAACAGCGACCCCGAGGTGCGCCACTGGCCGGACGAGCGCTCGGTGTCGCCGTTCTGCTGGCCACCACCCGCACCGCCCGTCATGCCGCCGCCCATCATCCCGCCACCCATCATCCCGCCGCCCATGGCGCCGGTCTGCCCCTGGCTCGCGTCCCCCATGGTGGGCAGCACCGCGGCCCCGGCCTGCCCCGCCTGGGAGGTGTGGGTGTCGGCGAAGCTGCCCCCGGCGTCACCGGGGTCGCGCCGCCACACCCCGTCGGCGCTGTCGGACTTGGCCGAGCCGCCCAGCGCGGAGCCCGCCAGCCCGGAATCGGCGCTGTCGAAGCGGCCACCGGTGTCACCCGCCAGCATCGCGCCCGACGTGACGGTCGTGCCCCCGGTGGAGGCGCTGCCGGTCGGGGCGCTGCCGGTCGGGGTGGGGTCGGCCGAGACGGGCTCGGTGAAGCCCACCTGCTGGGCCGTGCGGTCGGCTGCGGCGTACGAGGGGGCCGCCTCGGGCTCGGTGAAGCCGACCGGCTGCGCGAGCGGCGGTTCGGTGAAGCCCTGCGCCTGGGCGACGGCGGGCTCGGTGAAGCCCCGCACGTCGGCGGCGAGGTCCTGCCCGCCCACGACGGGGCCCTGGGCCCACGCCGCCCGCTGACCGGTCGCGCCGAGCGCGTCGGGAGCGCCCTGGGCGGAGGTCGCGGTCCCGTCGCCCGCGGCTGCCACGTCGTCGGCGCTGGTCTCGATGACGACGCCCTCGGCGTCGGTCACCGTGCCGACCCTCCTGCCGGTCTCGTCCTCGGTGAACTCGACGCCGTACTCGTTGGCCTCGCCGTCGCCGTCGGCCACGCTCAGGTTCAGCTCACCGGTCAGCGGGTCGACCTCGGCGATGATCTTCACGCCGTCCTGCTCGATGACCGCCCTGCCGTCGGGGCCGACCTGGATCGGGGTCGCCGCACCCGCGGCGCCACCCGCCGCTCCACCAGGGGCTCCGCCCGCCAGCGCGCCACCCGCGCCGAGCCCGGCGCCCGCGCCCGTCCCGGTCGCCCCGGAGGCGTCCGGGTCGAGGTCGTGGCCGGTGAGCGCCTTGTAGGCGTCGGGGTTGCCGCTGAAGTCGATGTCGTAGGTCTTCGGCTCGCCCTCGGGGGTGTCCAGCGTGAGCTGGACGTGGCCGTCCTCGCTCGGCTCGGACACGGCGATCTTGTTGTCGCCGCTGGTGAAGGTGACTTCCTCGGGCTTCTCACCGTCGCCCTTCAGGCCGTCGGGGCCCTCGCCCTCGGAACCGCCGGGGACCTGGGCGAGGTCGTCGGGCTTCCCGTCGCCGTCCAGGTCGTCGACCTTGCCGTCGCCGTCGGTGTCACCGGGCAGTTGGATGTCGTCGGGCTTGCCGTCGCCGTCCGCGTCCAGGGGGTTCGTGACGCCGGGCACGTCCCCGGAGGGCATCCCGCTGCTGCCGGGCATCCCCATGCCGCTGGGCATTCCCGTGCTGCTGGGCATACCGGTGCTGCTCGGCATCCCGGTGTTGCTGCTCGGCATCCCCGTGCTGCTGGGCACGGTGTCCTGGCCGGTGCCCGCGGCTCCCGCGAAGGGGTTCTCCGCCTCGGCCAGGTAGGAGTTCATGGCCTCCCACTGCTCGTCGACCGCTTCCTTGGTCTTCTCGCAGCACTCCTTGAACGCCTTGTAGACGTCCTCGAACTCCGGTACGAACGACTTCTTCACCCAGACCAGGCACTGGTCGATCGCGTACTTGGTCGTGGCCTCGTCCAGGGAGCAGTCGTCCGAGTTGAGCCTGGAGACGATGTCCGAACCGGGGACCTTCGCGTCGACCCAGGAGGCGATCTCGCGAATCCGGTCGCGGGAGAAGTCGCCCTCCCCCTTCGAGAAGGAGACCACCTTCTCCGCCATGTACGGCGACGCCTGCCCGACTTCCTCGCGGTAGTTCGCGAGCACCTCGTCGGCCTTGCGCTTGCAGAGCTCGAAGACGTTCTCGACGGTGGTCCTGACCACCTCGGCGGAGCCAGCCAGCTCCTCCGAGAGGTCCGCGCTCTTGGGGGCGATCTGGTTCCCGAAGTGCTCGCGGGACTTGTCGGCCGCCGCGCCGCTCCACTCCGCGTAGAGGGTGTTGAGCTTGCCCTTGACGTCCTCGGTGAGCCCGTCCACGCGGGACTTGGCCTTGTCGAACTCCTCGGCCTCGGACAGGAGCTTGCGGAAGTCGATCCCGAGCTGCTCGTCGTAGGGCTTGCGGATGTCCGCCTCGAGGTCGAGGTCACCCGTGCCGCGCAGCGCGTCGCGAGCGCCCGCGGGCCGGTTGTTCCAGATCGGGATGAAGTTCTCGAAGAACCGCAGGCCGGGGACGCCCGCGTCCAGGAGCTCGTTCGACGTGGCGACGCCGACCGAGGACGAGGTGGGGGCCGACTTGCCGTCGAGGTCGGTCTGCCCCTTCTTGACGTCCTCGACCTGCTCCCTGGTGGCCGCGCTGTTCCGGTCGCGGTCCTCCTTGGCCTGCTCGTAGGCCTTGTCGAGGAACGCCGTGCCGGTGTAGCCACCGCCGAAGTGGGGCCCCCCGCCGGTGTTGTAGGGGGTGACGCCGATCTTGTCGGCGTAGTCGTGCTGCTCCTTGTCGAGCATGCCCCCTCGGGAGCCCGAGTACGCGTCCAGGAGCGCTCGCTTGCGCTCCATGGAGACGTTCCCGTCGTCCAGGAGCTCCTTGACCTCTTCCCACTCCGGCGTGGCCATCAGTACTGACGCTCCAGGTTGGTGGCGTTGTTGCTCTCGACGTTGCCGTAGGTGCTCGCGCCCGCGTCGAGCTGGCTCGCGAAGCCCGTCAACGCGCCCTCGAGCCCGGTGATCATCTGCGCGAGGTTGGTGATGCCCGCCTGGTAGCCCTGGAGGTGCTGCTGGTGCGCCTCACCGAAGTGCTTGCCGTCCAGCTTGGTCTTGCCGAGGTCCTTCAAGTCCCCCGCAGCGTCCTTGGCAGCACCGGAGATGCCGTCGGCGGCTTTCCCCATCGCCTCGGTACTAGTGCCGTAACCGGCCACGGCCCCCGCTCCCCTCCGCGGCTCTGCACAGCCACGCATCACTCTCACCTGGTGCGCTTTACGACGCAGACCGTCGTTCAGCGGTTCCTATGGTCGCAGGCCAGAGGTGCCGCTCGCAGGGGTTTGCCACCGCGACTTGCAGGTGTGAACAGCGCGCGTCGGGCACGCCGGGACAGCCTGCGCGGGAGCGCGGCGGCGGTTCCCGAGGAGGAGCGCCAGCGGGAGCACGACCAGCAGTGCCACGAGGACCGGGACGGCGAGTGGCCCGATCAGACCGAGGTCGGTCACAAGGGATCTCAGGGGCCGGGATCGCGCCTTGGGACGGTGCGCGCGGCCCGGTCGCGCGCACCCAGGACCGCGCCTCGGGCACCGGGGCCCGGCTTCCGCCCAGTGCCCCGAGAAAAAACTCGGGGCACCCCGGAAGGGGTGCCCCGAGTCAGCTCCGCCCGCCCGGTCTCACCGGACCGCGCTGACCACGCCCGCCAGGCGCTGCGCCGCCGATTCGGCGAGTTCGTGCGTCGGAGCCTCGACCATCACGCGCACCAGCTGCTCCGTGCCCGAGGGCCGCAGCAGCACGCGTCCCGTGTCGCCCAGCTCCTCCGTCACGGCCGCCACCGCCTCCGCCACGGACGGGGCCGCGGCCACCGTCGCCTTGTCGGAGACCACGACGTTCAGCAGGACCTGCGGGAGCCTGCGCATCACGCCCGCCAGCTCCGCCAGGGGCTTGCCCGTCGACGCGACGCGGGCCATCAGGCGCAGGGCCGTGAGCAGGCCGTCGCCGGTGGTGGCGTGCGCGGGCAGCACGACGTGGCCCGACTGCTCGCCGCCCAGGGCGTAGCCGCCCGCGCGCAGTTCCTCCACCACGTACCGGTCGCCGACCGCCGTGGTGCGCAGCGCGATGCCGTGCTCGCGCATCGCCAGGTGCAGGCCCAGGTTGCTCATGACCGTCACGACCAGCGTGTCGTCGGTCAGCTCGCCCGCTTCCTGCATGGCCAGCGCGAGCACCGCCATGATCTGGTCGCCGTCGACCTCGTCGCCGTTCGCGTCCACGGCGGCGCAGCGGTCCGCGTCGCCGTCGTGCGCGATGCCGAGGTCGGCGCCGTGCTCCAGCACCGCGGCGCGCAGCTGCCCGGTGTGGTTCGAGCCGCAGTCCTCGTTGATGTTCAGGCCGTTCGGGGCCGCGTTGATCTCGACGACCTCCGCGCCCGCCCTGCGGTACGCCTCGGGGGCCGCGCCGGACGCCGCGCCGTTCGCGCAGTCCACCACGACCTTCAGGCCGTCCAGCCTGCTCGGCACGACCTTCAGCAGGTGCTCGACGTACTGGCTGAGCGCGTCCGGCACGTCGCGGACCCGGCCCACCTCGGCGCCGGTCGGGCGGTGCGCGCCCTCGCCCAGCTTCTGCTCGATCTCGTCCTCGACGGCGTCGGGCAGCTTGTGCCCGCCCGCGGCGAACAGCTTCACCCCGTTGTCCGGCATGGGGGTGTGCGAGGCGGAGATCATCACGCCCACGTCGGCGCCGAGCGCGCCGACCAGGTGCGCGACGGCGGGCGTGGGCAGCACGCCCACGCGCAGCACGTCCGCGCCCGCGCTGGCCAGGCCCGCCACGACGGCGGCCTCCAGCATCTCGCCGCTGGCCCTGGGGTCGCGGCCGACCACCGCGACGGGGCGGTGGGACCGGTCGTGCTCGGCGAGCACCCGCGCTGCGGAGGCGGCGACGGAGAGCGCGAGTTCCGGGGTGAGGTCGGGGGTGGGGGGGGGGCGGACCCCCGCGGGGGCGGACCGCCGGCGCCGGAGGGGAGGGGCGCCGG
>NZ_JBQGCX010000933.1:0-1691 GCF_052038725.1 Actinosynnema sp. | reverse complement strand
GGGGCCATGCGCACCTACGAGCGCAACGGCGTGCACATCGACCAGTGCACCGAGTGCCGCGGGGTGTTCCTCGACCGCGGCGAGCTCGAGCGGCTGGTGGACGCCGAGGCCCGTTGGTACGGCGACGAGACGGCGCCTGGCGGCCGCAGCCAGCCGCACGACCGGGCGGACGCCCAGGGGCACCACCCGGGCCACGGCGCGGGGGACGGCCGGAGCGGGTCGCAGCCCCACGCCCAGGGCGGGGGCCAGTCCTCGCTCGGGGGCATGGTCGGGGAGGTGCTGCAGCAGGTGCGGGCCGCGCAGGGCGGCAGCCGTCCCGGCGGGCACCCGCGCCGGAAGTCGTCGTTCCTGGGCGACCTGCTGCGCTGAGCACCGGCGGGCACGCGCGTAGCCTGGCCCGGCCCCGGCCTGCACCCGCGGGCGGCAGCGAAGGAGACCGACGTGTTCGTGGACAGGCTCCGCACCGACCTCACCGCCGCCATGCGCGCCGGCGACGAGCTGCGCGTCACGACGCTGCGCATGGTGCTCACCGCCGTCCGCGAGGCCGAGGTCGCGGGCAGGGTGCAGCGCACCCTCACCGACGCCGAGGCGGAGAAGGTCCTCGCCAAGGAGGCGAAGAAGCGCCGCGAGTCCGCGCAGGTCTACGCCGACGCCGACCGTCCGGAGCTGGCCGCGCGGGAGCGGGCCGAGGCGGACCTGCTCGAGGCGTACCTGCCCGAGCAGCTCGGCGACGCGGAGCTCGCGGCCATCGTGGACGAGGTGCTCACCACCGAGGGCCTCACGCAGCGGGCCCAGATGGGTGCGGCCATGAAGGCCGTCAACGCGAAGGTCGCCGGCCGCGCGGACGGCGGCGCGGTCGCGGCGCTGGTCAAGGCGCGGCTGGCGTGAGCCGCTCCCGCCACGGGCGCACCCGGCGGACGACGTGACGGAGCCCGCCTGCGCCTTCTGCCACGCGGGCGTCGCCGTCGCCGAGTACCCCGTCACGGCGCCCGTCGCCACGACCTCCCCCGTGAGCGGGCGCACCGAGGACCACGGCACCCGGCCGTGGGCCGCGTGCGCGACGTGCGCGGACCTCGTCGACGCCGACCGCTTCGGCGACCTGCTCGAACGCAGCCTCGCCCTGGCCCCGCGCCCGGACGACGGCCCGCCCGACGCGCTGCACGGCTTCGCCCGGGCCTCGTTGCGCGAGCAGCGCGCGGACCTGTTCGCGCAGGTCGCGCTGGCCCACGGGCCCCGCCGCCCGCTCGGCTGACCCGGCGGTCCGGCGGCCGGGGCGGTTCGGGCGCCCGGAGGGCTCAGAAGCGCGAGGAGCTGCCCGCCCCGCTGAAGCTGCCGCCGCCGCTGTAGCCCGACGTCGACCCGCCGCTGCCGGCGCTGGAGCGCGACTGCTGCACGGCGCTGGTGCCGTTCTGCAGGCCGGTGGAGAAGGCCCCCGTCGCGAACCACAGGTAGGTGGGGTCGGCGGTGGCGAGGATCGAGGGCTCCCGCCGCCGCAGCCGCTGCTGGGTGCGCATCTCCTTGGTCACGAGGTCGCGCTCGGCGCTGGTCGCGCCGACGGTCGCGGCCACGGCGCCCGCGAGCGCGTCGAGGTGGGTGCTGAGCCCGTCCCGCAGCGCGCGGAGGCGGTCGAGGGCGTCGTCGGGGGTGAGCTCGCGCGCCTGCAGGGCGGGCGCGAGGCGGTCCAGCTCCAG
>NZ_JBQGCX010000932.1:0-26450 GCF_052038725.1 Actinosynnema sp. | reverse complement strand
TGCGCTCGCCCCGCAGCCCGCGAAGCGGTCAGCCTGCGAACTGCTGTGGCTGGGAGTGCGGTTTGTGCGGCCGTCAGCCTGCGGACTGCTGTGACTGGGAGTGCGGTGGCTTGTGGTTCGCGTGGGTGCGCTTGTCCGGCTGCCTGGCTACGCCGATTGCCCGTGACCGGTGTGGTCAGCGGGCCATCGGTGGGGTGGTTTTGCTGGGCTGTGGGTGTCCCCTGGCGTCATCCCCTGGAGCGGACTCCCAGCAGGACGTCCTCCCAGGACGGGACGATCGGGTGGTTCTTCTTGCGCTTCGCGGAGGGCTGGTCTTCGGCCAGTTCTCCGTCGACCACGATCGGCTCGTCCACCACCGGGCGCTCCTCGCGGACGAGGATCTCCGGCTCGGCCAGGGGCCTGCCGTCGACGTCCAGGGCGGCGCGGGCCAGGTGGGTCACGGCGCGCAGGCTGCGCACCCGGTTCGGGTTGGGGTCCATCAGGTCCACGGCTGCGTCGTCCAGCGCGGTGACGGTGCCGCCGTGCGCGCCGGGGTGGAAGGCCCAGTGCGCGCGGTTGTCCGAGCGACCGGCCGTCCAGTGCAGTTGGACGACCCAGCGACCGTCCTCGCCGCGCCAGGAGTCCCAGCTGACGTCCACGTACTCCTGGCCGCGCAGGCCGAACGAGTGCGCGACGACCTCGCCGAGGGTCTGCACGTCCGGGCCGTCCTCGCGGACCGGGTGGGCGCGCTGGGCCAGGTCGGCGATGCGGGAGCGCTCCAGCAGCACCGGGTAGGCGAAGCGCTCGACCCGGTGCGCGGGGATGCCCGCGATGGCGGCGACCTGGTCGACGGACTCACCGGCGCGGATGCGCGCCTGGATCTCGCGGGGCCGCATCTGGCTCTCGGTCTCGACCTCGATCTGGCCGAGTCTGGTGAGATCGCCGCGCGCGGCTGCGCGCAGGCGCTCGTCGGCGGGCAGCACGAAGCGCTCGCCGCGTTCGGGGTCCTCAAGGACGATCGACTTGCCGTCCTCGTCGAGCCCGACCACTCGCAGCGTTCGCATCATGGCCTCCCGGTTGCCATTCACCTCGCCGTGTACCGACGGTAGTCCGGCGCGCCGCCTTGACGCGGGAGGCTCGCCGTGCCGACCGTATGTCTTCACGCGATCTTCCCGCATGTCGTCGGTCGACGCACGCGTGTTACCGCAAGGTTCACCTCGCCAGGGTCCGGGAAGATCCCTGGCGAGGTACCCGTCACTCTGCGCGTCGAAACGGCGGTTTTCTCAGAGCTGGCCGACCACCCAGTCGACCGCCTTGGTGAGGGTGGAGACGTCCTCCGGCTCGACGGCCGGGAACATGGCGACGCGCAGCTGGTTGCGGCCGAGCTTGCGGTACGGCTCCACGTCCACGATCCCGTTGGCGCGCAGCACCTTCGCCACGACCGAGGCGTCGACCTCGTCGGCGAAGTCGACGGTGCCGACGACCTGCGAGCGGTGCGCCGGGTCGGCCACGTACGGCGAGGTGTACGAGGTCTGCTCGGCCCAGGAGTACAGCCGCGACGAGGAGTCGGCGGTCCGGGAGACCGCCCAGTCGAGGCCGCCGTTGCCGTTCAGCCACTTCAGCTGCTCGTTGAGCAGGAACAGCGTCGCCACGGACGGGGTGTTGTAGGTCTGGTCCTTGGTGGAGTTGTCCAGCGCCGTGGTGAGCGACAGGAACTCCGGGACCCAGCGGCCGGAGGCGCCGATCTCGCGGACGCGGTCGAGCGCGGCCGGGGACATCAGGGACAGCCACAGGCCGCCGTCCGAGGCGAAGCACTTCTGCGGCGCGAAGTAGTAGACGTCGAAGTCCTCGGCCTTGACGGGCAGGCCGCCCGCGCCGGAGGTGGCGTCGATCGCGACGAGCGCGCCGTCCGAGCCCGCCGGGCGCGACACCGGGACGGCCACGCCGGTGGAGGTCTCGTTGTGCGCCCAGCCGACCAGGTCGACGCCCTCGGCGAAGGTGATCTCGGGGGCGGTGCCGGGCTCGGACTTCACCACGACCGGCTCGCCGAGGAACGGGGCGTCCTTGGTGACCTTGGCGAACTTCGAGGAGAACTCGCCGTAGGTGAAGTGCTGCGAGCGCTCGCGCACCAGGCCGAACGCGGCGGCGTCCCAGAAGGCGGTGGTGCCGCCGTTGCCCAGGACGACCTCGTAGCCCTCGGGGAGGGAGAACAGCGCGCGCAGACCGGAGCGGACCTCGCCGACGAGGGACTTCACCGGCTTCTGCCGGTGGGAGGTCCCCATCAGGTCAGCGCCCTCGGCGGCCAGGGCGCGCAGCGCCTCGGGCCGGACCTTGGACGGGCCGCAGCCGAACCTGCCGTCGGACGGCTTCAGGTCGGCGGGCAGGACCAGTGAGGTCGGGTCGGCGGTCTGGGTCATCTCGACGCCTCCGGGGGGTAGAGAACCTGACCGGCCACGTTGCCGGGGCCCCAGTGTTGCAGCAAGGTTCCTCGCAGATCACCAGAGGGTGTCCCCGGTCACGCCCGGCGAGGTGGTATAGGACACCGGCCAGAGTGGACGATCGTCGGGCTTGTGGCGACTCGGGGACGGGTTTCCCCGCGAGCGCGCCAGGCACACCTCCCGATTTCCGGAACAGCTCTCAGTGCCCCAGCAGCCCCAGGCGCATGGCGGTGGTGACGGCGGCGGTGCGGTCGGAGACGTCGAGCTTCGAGAACACCCGGAGCAGGTGCGTCTTCACGGTCGCCTCGCCGATGAACAGCTGCCTGCCGATCTCCGCGTTGGACAGGCCGCGCCCCACCAGCCGCAGCACCTCGACCTCGCGCGGGGACAGCGCCGGGGTGCGGCGGACCAGCCTGCCCGCCACCGACGGGGCCAGCACGGTCTCGCCGCGCGCGGCGGCGCGGACGGCGGCCACCAGGTCCTCGGGGGACGCGTCCTTGAGCAGGTAGCCGACCGCGCCCGCCTCCACGGCGCGCAGGATGTCCGCGTCGGTCTCGTAGGTGGTCAGCACGACCACCCTGGACAGCGCGCCGATGCGGGCGGTGGCCTCGACGCCGTCGCCGCCGGGCATCCGCAGGTCCATGAGCACGACGTCCGGCGGGTCGGCGCGGACCAGGCGCACCGCCTCGTCGCCGGAGGCGGCCTCGCCGACCACCTCCAGGTCGGCGGCGGGGGCGAGCATCCCGCGCACGCCCTGCCGCACCACCGGGTGGTCGTCGACCAGCAGCACCCGGATCACCGGGCCCCCGGCCGCTCGTGGATCGCTCACCCGCGCCTCCCCGTCCGTGTCGAGCACCGCACGACTCCCCCGCTCACCTGGGCGCCTCGGCGACCAGCACCGCGCCGTCCTCGTCGAAGCGGGTCAGCGTCCCGCCGACCTGCTCCAGCCTGGCCCGCATCCCGCGCAGGCCGAACCCCTCCGGCGCGCCCCGGTAGCCCGGACCGTCGTCGCGCACGGTCAACCGGACCGAGTCCGGCAGCACGTCCAGCTCCACGCGCACGCGGGCGGCGTGCCTGCGGGCGTTGGTGAGCGCCTCCTGCGCGGCGCGCAGCAGCACCACCTCGACCGCGCGCGGCACGTCCCCCGCGCCGCGCTCGGCGAACTCGGCCCGGACGCCGAAGTCCGCCACCCGCTCCACCTGCCTGCGCAGCGCGTCGGCCAGCGTGCCCTCCAGGGCGGCGGGCGCGAGCGCCGCCACCAGTGCCCGCGACTCGGCCAGGTTCTCCCGCGCGGTGCGCAGCGCCAGGTCCAGGTGGTCGTCGGCGCGGGCCGGGTCGGCGCGGGCCGCCTGGACCAGGGTCACGATGCTGGTGAAGCCCTGCGCCAGGGTGTCGTGGATCTCCGCCGACAGCCGCTCCCGCTCGGCGGCGACGCCCGCCTCGTGCGAGAGCTCGGCGATGACGAGGTTCCGCTCGGCCAGCGTGCGGATCACCCAGCCGAACAGCTGGGAGAACAGCGCGGTCGGGAGCAGCACCAGCAGCATCGCCGTCGGGTCGCCGGTCCTGGCCCACGCGAACAGCCACGGCGGCGCCACGAACGCGAGCATCACCCAGAAGGCGGGGCGCAGCGGGATGCGCCGGTACACCTCGGGCAACACCGCGAACAGCAGGAACGTCGTCCCCGGCGACAGCCACATCGCGGTCATCGTGAGCGCGTGCAACCCGGTCAGGTAGAGCTGCCGCGGTTGGAGCAGCACCCACGCGGCGATCAGCCCGAGCACCGCGAACACCGCCCAGCGCGGTCCGGTGGCGGTGTCCGAGAGGAGCGCGCCGCAGACCGCGACGAGCAGCCCGGCCCCGGTGATCAGCCCCCACTTCGCCCGTTCGTCCACCGGAACGAGGCCGCGCACAGCACCAAGCCCGCGACGCACCAGCCCAGCAGCACCAGCGCGATCCTCCCGTGCTCCCACGACCCCGCCACCTCCACGACCGCCGCCCCCTCGGGCAGCAGCACCGAGCGGAAACCCTGCGCGACCCACTTGAGCGGGAACAGCGAGCCGAGCACGACCATCCACTGCGGCAGGACCGAGATGCTGATGAAAACACCCGACACGAACTGGAGCCCCACGTAGGGCAGGTTCAGCACGGTCGGGGCGGAGCGGGCCGAGCCCGCGACGGAGCTGACGGCGATGCCCAGCAGCGCGCAGGAGACCGTGCCGAGCACGAACACCCAGGTGAGGGTGAACCAGCGGGCCGGGTCGGTCGGCAGGTCGACGTCGAACACGAGCACGCCCGTGAGCAGCACCAGCACCGCCTCGGCGAGGCTGAGCGCCAGGACCATGACGATCTTGCCGATGAAGTAGGAGGCGAGCGGCAGCGGGGTGCCGTGCAGGCGCTTGAGGGTGCCGTTCTCGCGGTCCTGGGCGATGCCGGCGCCGAGGGTGATGAACGTGGTGGAGATGATGCCCGCGCCGAGCATCCCGGCGGTGAACTCCTGCTCCTGGGTGAAGTCCGCGCCGGACGGGGTCATCCCGGAGAAGATCGAGCCGAGCAGCAGGAGCAGGAACACCGGCAGGGCGAAGGTGAAGAGGAACCCGGCGGTGTTGCGGAAGAACTGGCGCAGCTCCAGGCCGCCCCGCGCGAGTCCGAGCGCTGCGGTCCTCACGCGATCAGCTCCAGGTAGACGTCTTCGAGGGTGGGGCGGGTGACGGTCAGGTCGGCGACCGGGCCGAGGGCGTTCAGCTCGACGACGAGCGCGACCGGGTCGGTGGTGGCTCGGTTCTGCTGGACGCCGTCCGGGTCGACCCAGGTGACCAGGGCCTTCGCCCGGTCCCTCCCGCCGACGGTGGCGGGGGTGCCCTCGGCGACGAGCCTGCCGCCCGCGATGACGGCGAGGCGGTCGGCGAGCGCCTCCACCTCGTCGAGGTAGTGGGTGGTGAGCAGGATCGTGGCCCCCTCGCGGGCGAGGTCGCGGACCAGGCCCCAGAACTGCCTGCGGGCCTCGGGGTCGAAGCCGGTGGTGGGCTCGTCCAGGAACAGCACGCGGGGGCGGCCGATGATGCCGAGGGCGACGTCGAGCCTGCGGCGCTGCCCGCCGGACAGCCTGCCCGCGCGGGTGCGGGCCTTGTCGGCGAGGCCGACGAGGGCGACGACCTCGTCCGGGTCGCGCGGGTCCGGGTAGTAGCGGGCGTGGTGGCGGACGGCCTCGGCGACGGTGATGTCGGTCAGGTCGTTGGCGGCCTGCTGGACGACGCCGATGCCCGCGCGCCACGAGCGGGGCGCGGTGGCCGGGTCGGCGCCGAGGACGGACACCTCGCCGCCGGTGCGGGGGCGCAGGCCCTCCAGGATCTCGACGGTGGTGCTCTTGCCCGCGCCGTTGGGTCCGAGGAGGGCGAACACCTCGCCCTCGGCGACGTCGAGGTCGACGCCCCGCACGGCCTCGAAGTCCCCGTAGGACTTGCGCAGGCCGCGCACGCTGATCGCTGCTGTCATGCCGGGAATGCTGTCGCAGCGGGAGGGGGCGGCGGGACGTGCGTCCGGTGGACAGCGGTTGTCCACCGGACGGTGGACACGGGCCGAAGACCGCCCTTTCGGGGGTCCCCGGGTTGGGCTACCGTGACGCCCACCCCGGCCCCGCGCGTCACGCGATCTCGTTCCAGCCCTCGA
This sequence comes from Actinosynnema sp., assembly GCF_052038725.1. Classification (NCBI taxonomy): domain Bacteria; kingdom Bacillati; phylum Actinomycetota; class Actinomycetes; order Pseudonocardiales; family Pseudonocardiaceae; genus Actinosynnema; species Actinosynnema sp. Next base: position 20,367 of record NZ_JBQGCX010000932.1, on the reverse strand, counting down.
CCGACTCGACCGAGCGCGCCTCCGGACCGATGTACGCCGCCGACGGGCGCACCAGCCTGCCGGTGCGCTTCTGCTCCAGGATGTGCGCCGACCAGCCCGCGGTCCTGGCGCAGGTGAACATCGCGGGCATGATCGCGGGCGGCACCTCGGCGAAGTCCAGGACCACCGCGGCCCAGAACTCCACGTTCGTCTCGATCGCCCGGTCCGGCCTGCGCTCGCGCAGCTCCGCCAGCGCGGCCTGCTCCAGCGCCGCCGCCGCCTCGTACCGGGGCGCGCCCAGCTCCTTGCAGGTGCGGCGCAGCACGCGGGCCCTCGGGTCCTCGGCCCGGTAGACCCGGTGCCCGAAGCCCATCAGCCGCTCGCCCCGGTCGAGCACGCCGCGCACGTAGCCGCGCGCGTCGCCCTTGCGCTCCACCGCCTCGATCATCGGCAGCACCCGCGCGGGCGCGCCGCCGTGCAGCGGGCCGGACATCGCGCCGATCGCGCCGGACATGGCGGCGGCCACGTCCGCGCCGGTGGAGGCGATCACCCTGGCGGTGAACGTGGAGGCGTTCAGGCCGTGCTCGGCGGCCGACACCCAGTAGGCGTCCAGGGCCCTGACGTGCGCCGGGTCCGGCTCGCCGCGCCAGCGGGTGAGGAACCGGTCGGTGATGGTCGCGCACCGGTCGACCCGGTGCTGCGGCACGGCGGGCCTGCCGGTGCCGCGCGCGGACTGCGCCACGTACGACAGCGCCATCACCGAGGCCCGCGCGAGCTGGTCGCGAGCCTCCTGCTCGGGGATGTCCAGCAGCGGCTGGAACCCCCAGATCGGGGCGACCATGGCCAGCGCCGCCTGCACGTCCACCCGCACGTCCCCGGTGTGCACCGGGATGGGGAACGGCTCGGCGGGCGCCAGGCCCGCCCCGAAGGCGCCGTCGACCAGCAGCGCCCACACGTCGCCGAAGGTGACCCGACCGGCCAGCTCCTCGATGTCGACGCCCCGGTACCGCAGGGCGCCGCCGTCGCGGTCCGGCTCGGCGATCTCGGTGCGGAAGGCGACGACGCCCTCCAGTCCTGGCTTGAACCCGTCCTGCTCCGCCTGCTGCACCACGCTGTGCGCTCCTAACGCCGTGAAGAGCTGCCCAAGAGGTTGTCCGAACCCTGCCGCCGCTCACCCCTACTGGCAATCACAGCCGGAGGTGTCGTCCGTCACCCTCCGGCCGGGCGGACGGCGCGCCCCCGAAGCGATCCCGAAGCGGCCGGGGCGCGCGGAGATCGTTAAGTCCGGGTTTCCACCCGCTCACCCGCTGCTACCGAGCCGCGACCCGTGGTAGACCTCGGTGATGCACCTGACGCCGCACGAGCGGGACAAGCTCCTGGTCCACGTGGCGGCCGACGTCGCGCGCCGGAGGCTGGAGCGCGGGGTCGCGCTGAACCACCCCGAGTCGGTCGCGCTGATCACCTCGCACGTGCTGGAGGGCGCCCGCGACGGGCGGACGGTCGGCGAGCTGATGGCGAGCGGGCGGCACGTGCTGACCAGGGAGCAGGTCATGGACGGCGTGCCCGAGATGATCGACTCGGTGCAGGTGGAGGCGACCTTCCCGGACGGCACCAAGCTGGTGACCGTGCACGACCCGATCAGCTGACCCGCCGCGCGGGCCGAGGTCCGCGCCCCCTCAGCCAACACCAGCGAGGAGCGCGCCCGTGCGACCAGGCGAGATCATCCCCGGCGAGGAGCCGGTCGAGCTGAACCCCGGCCGCCCGAGGACGGCGCTGGTGGTGGTCAACGGCGGCGACCGGCCGGTGCAGGTCGGGTCGCACTACCACTTCGCGGCGGTCAACCCCGGCCTGCTGTTCGACCGCGACGCGGCCTGGGGCAAGCGGCTGGACGTCCCGGCGGGCACGGCGGTGCGGTTCGAGCCGGGCGTGGAGCGCGAGGTGGTGCTGGTGCCGCTGGCGGGCCGCCGGGTCGTGCCCGGCCTGCGCCCCGAGCACGCCGGGGAGCTGGACCGGTGACCCGCGTGGACCGCGAGCGGTACGCGGAGCTGCTCGGCCCCACCACCGGCGACCGGGTGCGGCTGGCCGACACCGACCTGCTGATCACGGTGACCGACGACCTGTGCCGGGGCGCGGGCGCGGGCGACGAGGTGATCTTCGGCGGTGGCAAGGTGATCCGCGAGTCCATGGGCCAGGGGGTGGCGACCCGCGCGGAGGGCGCGCCGGACCTGGTGATCACCGGCGCGGTGGTGCTGGACCACTGGGGCGTGGTGAAGGCCGACGTGGGCGTGCGGGACGGCCGGATCACCGCGATCGGCAAGGCGGGCAACCCGGACGTGATGGACGGGGTGCACCCGGACCTGGTGATCGGCCCGTCCACGGAGGTGCTGTCCGGCAACGGGAAGATCCTCACGGCGGGCGGGGTCGACTGCCACGTGCACTTCATCTGCCCGCAGATCGTGGACACCGCGCTGGCGTCCGGGCTGACCACGCTGATCGGCGGCGGCACGGGGCCCGCCGAGGGCACCAAGGCCACCACGGTCACGCCCGGCGCGTGGAACCTCGGCCGGATGCTGGCCGCGATGGACCACATGCCGGTCAACGTCCTGCTGCTGGGCAAGGGGAACACCGCCCGCGAGGACGCGCTGCGCGAGCAGCTGCTCGGCGGCGCGGGCGGGTTCAAGCTGCACGAGGACTGGGGCACCACGCCGGTCGCGATCGACACCGCGCTGCGGATCGCCGACGAGTCCGGGGTGCAGGTGGCGATCCACACGGACACGTTGAACGAGGCCGGGTTCCTGGAGTCCACCCTGGACGCCATCGCGGGCCGGTCGATCAACGCCTACCACTCGGAGGGCGCGGGCGGCGGGCACGCGCCGGACATCATCCAGGTGGTGTCCGAGCCGAACGTGCTGCCGTCGTCGACGAACCCGACCCGGCCGCACACGGTGAACACGCTCGAGGAGCACCTCGACATGCTCATGGTCTGCCACCACCTGAACCCGTCGGTGCCCGAGGACCTGGCGTTCGCGGAGAGCCGCATCCGGCCGACCACGATCGCGGCCGAGGACGTGCTGCACGACCTGGGCGCGATCTCGATGATCAGCTCGGACTCGCAGGCCATGGGCCGGGTCGGTGAGGTGATCATGCGGACCTGGCAGACCGCGCACGTGATGCACGGCCGCCGCGGCGAGCTGGCGGAGAACCTGCGGGCGCGGCGGTACGTCGCCAAGTACACGATCAACCCGGCGATCGCGCACGGCATCGACCACGAGGTCGGGTCGGTGGAGGCGGGCAAGCTCGCGGACCTGGTGCTGTGGGAGCCGAGGTTCTTCGGGGTGCGGCCGTCGGTGGTGCTCAAGGGCGGGTTCATCGCGTGGGCGGCGATGGGGGACGCGAACGCCTCGATCCCGACGCCGCAGCCGGTGCTGGCGCGGCCGATGTTCGGCGCGCACGCGGCGGCCCGGAGCAGCGTGCACTTCGTGTCGCAGCAGGCGGTGGACGCGGACCTGGCGGACCTGCTGCGGCTGTCCCGGCCGCTGGTGCCGGTGCGCGGCACGCGGGCGGTGGGCAAGGCGGACATGGTGCTCAACGACGCGCTGCCGCACGTGCGGGTGGACCCGGACAGCTTCGCGGTGACCGTCGACGGGGAGCTGGTCGAGCCGGAGCCGGTGGGGCGGTTGCCGATGGCGCAGCGGTACTTCCTGTTCTGACCACCCGGCCCGGTTCCGCGGTTGGCCGCGGACGGCGCGTGGCGCAACGGGTTGGGCTCGCGGGCCCGGTCGGGGCAGGGCTTTTCGGCGCAGGAGAGGAGCGGGCGGGTGGAGCTGGCCGCGCTGCTGCTGGTGGACTCGCGCTTCCCCGGAGGCGGGCACGCGCACTCCGGCGGGCTGGAGGAGGCGGTGTCGCGTCGGCTGGTGGTCGACGAGGCGACGCTGCGCGGGTTCCTGGTGGGCAGGCTGCGCACGGCGGGCGCGCTCGCCGCGGTGTTCGCCGCCGCCGCGGCCCGTGCGCCGGACCTGACGGCCCTGCTGGAGCTGGACGTCGAGCTGGACGCCCGCACGCCGTCCCCCGCGCAGCGCAGGGCCTCCCGCGCGCAGGGCAGGGGGATCGCCCGCGCGGCGCGGCGGGCGTGGCCGTCGCAGCGGCTGGAGGAGCTGCTGCGCGCCGAACCGCGCCCGCACCACCCGGTGCTCACCGGGCTGCTGGTGGGCGACCCCGGCGACGCGGCGCGGGTCATCGCCTACCAGTCGGTGACCGGCCCGGCGACGGCCGCGATCCGGCTGCTCGGCCTGGACCCGTTCGGCGTCAACGCCGTGCTCGCGGGTCTCGCGGACGACCTCGGCGCGGTGGTCGCGGACGCCGTGGCGCGCGCCGCCGACCCGCCCGCCGAGCTGCCCGCGCCCGGCTCGACCGGCCTCGACCTCATGGCCGAGGCGCACGACCGCCACCACCAGGAAGAGGTGCGTCTCTTTGTCAGCTGACCACGGGCACGGCCACGGCCACGCCCACCCGGTGAACTTCGACCCGACCGACGCGGGACGCGACCCGCACGAGCACGAGGCCCCCGGCGCCCGCAGGGCGGTGCGCATCGGCATCGGCGGCCCGGTGGGCAGCGGCAAGACCGCGCTGACCGCCGCGCTGTGCCGGGCGCTCGGCGGGCGGGTCGACCTGGCCGTGGTGACCAACGACATCTACACCACCGAGGACGCCGACTTCCTGCGCAGGGCGGGCGTGCTGCCAACCGAGCGGATCGAGGCGGTGCAGACCGGGGCGTGCCCGCACACCGCGATCCGGGACGACATCACCGCGAACCTGGACGCGGTGGAGGAGCTGGAGCAGCGGTTCCCCGGACTGGAGCTGGTGATCATCGAGAGCGGCGGGGACAACCTGACGGCGGTGTTCAGCCGGGGGCTGGCCGACGCGCAGGTGTTCGTGGTGGACGTGGCGGGCGGCGACAAGGTGCCGCGCAAGGGCGGGCCGGGGGTGACCACCGCGGACCTGCTGGTGATCAACAAGACCGACCTGGCCCCGCTCGTGGGCGCCGACCTCGGTGTCATGACGGCCGACGCCCACCGGATGCGCGGGGAGCTGCCGGTGATCGCCCAATCGCTGGTCGAGACGCCGGACGCCCCCGCGGTGGCGGAGTGGGTGCTGGGTCAGCTGCGCACGCTGGCCACGGTGAGGTGAGAGCCGACGCGGGCGTCGGCGCACCCGTGCTCGTCGTCGAGCGGCAGGTAGAGGGGCTCGGTCTCGTCCGGCGGGAACACCCGGACGCCCCACACCGGCACGGGGTGGCAGACCTCGGGGTCGAAGTTGCCGACCCGGACGAAGCCGACGTCCGCCGTGGCCGCGGCGCCGCGCGGCAGCACGAGCACCGGGCCGGGGCCGCCGACCCGCTCGGCGGCGGGGCCGACCTGGTCGCCCCGCTGGTCCACGTAGGACACGCCGGGGAACCCGCGCAGCGCGCACGGGCGCAGCCCCCGGTTGACCAGGGTGATCTCGCGGTAGGTGGTGCCCGCCGCGCCCTGCACCTCGCCGAAGCGGATGTCGAGCCCGGCGGAGCGGCAGGTGGGGGCCGAGGCCGCCGCCGCGACCGGTGCCGGGGAGGCGCCCGCCGAGGCCGAGGCGCCCGCCGAGGCCCCTGCGGCCAGGATCGCGGCCGTGGCGACGAGTGCGGTGGTGGTTCTGCTCATGGCTGTTTCCCCCTGGATTCGTGGACAGCTTCCAGACCGGTAACAGGGACGTCATATAAGGGGTCGAGGTTGCCCTCGTGAAGGCATTCGCGCGGCTGGTCGCGGAAAGAAACCCGAATGGCCGCACGGTGATCCGCGAAATGCGGTCTGCGACGCCGTTGACGCTGGTCCCGGCGCGCGGCGCGCGTTCGGACGCGCACGCGCTGGTGCATCTGGTCAGTTCGATCACCGCGCCGCTCGGGGGCGACGACCTCGAATTGCGGATAACCGTGGGACCGGGCGCGGCGCTCGTGCTGCGCGGGGTCGCCGCGACGGTGGCGCTTCCGGGGCACCGGCCGGGCGGCAGCCGGTCGCGGGTGCTGCTGGAGGTGGCGGAGGGCGGCAGCGTCGAGCACCTGCCGGAGCCGACCGTGGTGACCGCGCGCGCCGACCACGAGGCGGTGCTGGAGGCGGAGCTGGCCGAGGGCGCGCGGCTGCGGGCGCGGGAGGTGCTCGTGCTGGGGCGGCTCGGCGAGCGGCCGGGCAGGCTCACCACGACCACGTCGGTGCGGCGCGGCGGACCGCTGCTGCGGCAGTCGCTCGCGGTCGGGGACGACCGGGGCGGACCGGACACAGTGGACAGCAGCCCCGCCGGGCTCGCGGGCCGGAGGGTGGTCGGCGCGGAGGTGCTGTGCTGGGGCGAGGATCCGCCGGGACCGGTGTCGGGCGACTGGTGGTCGCTGGTGCCGCTGGCGCGCGGCGGGAGCCTGGCGACCGCGTTGGGGGACACCGTGATCGAGGTCGAACGCGCTCTCACCGGAGCGTGTGACAGCCATCCCGGTTCGAGTGAGCTGCTGACTCGATCTCGTTCACGATTCCGTGCACAGGGTCACACGCTCCGTGTCCGTTCTCACCGTCCGGGCGGTTCCGCGCAGGACCGATAAGTCGTACGGTCGCGGGATCACCCGAGCTGAGAGCATTCGCTCATTGGGAGGTCGAGATGTCGGAAGCCACGACCAGCATCACGCTGCCGGCTATGCGAGTGTCCTACGAGCGGAGCGCGCTGGGCGAGGGCGACCTGGCCGCCACCTGGCACGAGCAACTGCAGCTGTGGCTGGACGAGGCGACCGACGCGGGCCTGCTGGAGCCCAACGCGATGGTGCTGGCCACCGCCGACCCGAGCGGGAGGCCGTCGTCGCGGACCGTGCTGGCGAAGGGCCTGGACGAGCGCGGCCTCGTGTTCTTCACCAACTACACCTCGGCCAAGTCGCACGACCTGATGGCCACCCGCTACGCCTCCACCACGTTCCCCTGGTACGGCCTGCAGCGCCAGGCGCACGTGCGGGGCACCGTGGAGAAGGTCAGCCACGCGGAGACCACCGAGTACTGGGAGAGCCGCCCGAGGGGTTCCCAGCTGGGCGCCTGGGCCTCGCCGCAGTCACGGGTGGTGACCGGCAGGCCCACCCTGGAGTCCGCGCTCAACAAGGTCGAGCGCCAGTTCACCGACACCGAGCGCGTCCCGGTGCCGCCGCACTGGGGAGGCTGGCGCATCCGGCCCGAGGAGGTCGAGTTCTGGCAGGGCCGCCAGGACCGGATGCACGACCGGCTGCGCTTCCGCCTGGGCCGGGACGGCTGGGAGACCGAGCGCGTGGCCCCCTGACCCCGGCGGGGCCGGCAACGCCGCCGGCCCCACCCCACCGGTCCCACGATTCCCGCTCTCGGGTTCGCCCCTTTTTCCGGCTTTTCCGGCTTTTCCGCCCGGACTTCCGCTCAGCGGTCCTCCCGGCGACGCGCCGGCCGGTCACCCGGAATTCCTCCGGCCACCGAGCTTTCCCCTTCCGGCTTTCCCGCTTCCGCTGGGCGGGTTTCCCCCGGCGCTTTCCCGCAGCGACTTCCGGCCGCCGTTCGACCACCGCCGTCAGGGCGCCGTCATCCGGCCATGGAGCGCTCCAGCACCACCGAGCCGCACCGCACCGCCTGCCGGTCCACCCGGTTCGCCAGCACCTCCACCTCGGGCAGCTCGTCGCCGGGCGCGATGAGGCAGGCGTACGAGGCGTTCTCCGGCCGGGCCCCGTGGTCGAAGCCCATGACGAACACGTCGGCCTCCACCGGCCGCCCGCTCTCCACCCCGGACAGGTCCCGCCAGCTCCCGGTCCGCCGCTCCACGCCGGAGAAGTGCCCGGTCGTCATCGGCACGTACGTGACGCTGCCGTGGTCCGCGAGCCGCTGGTCGATCGTGGTGACCACCGGTCCGACCGCGTCCGGCGCGGTGATGCCCGCGCCCAGCGCCACGACCGCGTCGGCGAAGCAGAACCACGCCTTCCAGCCCTCGGTGAACCCCTCCACGCCCGCCAGCCGCAGCGCGGCGACGCCGTTCTCCCCGTCCGTCCACCCGATCGCCTCGCCGCCGCCGCGCGGCTGGTCGGGCCGGGGCCGCAGCGACCGCCCCTGCTCGGCGGTGACGCCCGGCAGCCGCGCCCAGTCCCACACCGGCAGCACCGAGCGGTAGCCGTCCTCGGCCTGGTCGCCCAGGCGCAGCGCGGCGACCCCGTCGCCGAGGTGGCGGCCCAGCAGGTTCTCCCCGTTCAGGCACTCGGTGGGCACCGTCCGGCCCGAGGACATCCGCACCGACAGCGACCAGCCGGGTCTGCGGTGCACCAGGTAGTCGGACCTGGGGTACCAGCGGGTGCCGACCAGCGGCGCGCCGTGGCCCGCGAGGCGGTCGTCGAACGCGGTCAGCTCCGCGCCGCGCGGCGGGTCGCACTCCAGCAGGCGCAGCACGGCGGTGCGCAGGTCGGCGGTGCGGTGGTGGGCGTCGGCGCGGGCGATCTCGCGCCCCATGGTGGTGAAGTCGAAGCCGCCGCCGTGCACGGCCCACTGCTGGCCGTCCACCAGGAAGTCCGCGAGCAGGCGCACCTCGGCGGCGCCGAACGCCCACGGCGTGCCGTGCACCGCGCGCACCCACAGGGCGAGGTCGGCGACCAGCGAGGCGCCGTAGCCGCCGGAGTACAGCTGGGGTCCGTGCTGGTGGAAGCTCAGGTCCTCCTGGATGCCCTCGCCGTCGCCGGTGCGCAGCACCTCGGACATGCGGGCGACCGCGCGGCGGACCAGCTCCGGGTCGTCCTCGACGAGCCCCCGGCGCAGCTCGATCCCCTGCGCCCACACCAGGTTCTGCCCGGTCATCGGCACCGGACCGGCCTGCTCGGCGAGCCAGGTGCCCCAGGTGGCGCGCTGGGCGCGGTCGAGGTCGGCGCCGAGGAGCGCGTCGCCGACGAGGCGGGGCGCGCCGATCTCGTTGTACCACCAGTTGTCGCTGCGGGGAGCCAGCCTGCGCCACGCCTCGAGCGCCTTGAGTCGCTGGCCGTCGGGCAGCGACAGGGCGCGGCGGAGGTGCTCCAGCGGCGGGAAGTCGGCGGCGGCGTGGTCGGCGTAGTCGATGTCGGCCCAGGTGCCGTCGGGCAGCGGGGGGAGGCCGGGTCCGGGTTGGTGCGGCGGGCGCAGGCGGGCCCGGACGACGTCGAGGTCGCTCATGCGCCCCAGTCTGGTGGTGAGCGCCGTGACGTACGGGTGAATGTCGCGTTAGTTGTCGTACGCTAACCACCGTGAGGCGTTTGCTGGGGAAGGTCGCGATCGACACCAGGCCGCTGGGAATCCCGGCCTACCGCAGGTTGTGGGTGTCGACCATCGTCACCGCCGTGGGCAGTCAGCTGACCGCGGTCGCGGTGCCCAAGCAGGTGTACGACATCACCGGGTCGTCGGCCTGGGTGGGCGTCGCGGCGGGCGTGGCGCTGGTGCCGCTGCTGGTGTTCGGCCTGTACGGCGGCGCCGTGGCCGACGTGGTCGACCGGCGGAAGCTGCTGCTGGTGACCAACACGGGCATCGCGGTGACGTCGGTGCTGCTGTGGGCGCAGGCGGCCGTCGGGGCGTCGTCGGCGTGGCCGGTGATCCTGCTCCTGGGCCTGCAACAGGTGTTCTTCGCCGCGAACGCGCCCGCGCGCACCGCGTCGATCGCCAGGTTGGTGCCGCCGGAGATGATCCCGGCGGCGACGTCGCTGGGCGCGACCGTGATGACGTTCGGCGGCGTGTTCGGCCCGATGGCGGCAGGCGCCCTGATGCCCGTGCTCGGCCTGCCGACCCTGTACCTGATCGACGCCGTGGCCCTGACCGCGACGATCTGGGCCGTCTGGAAGCTCCCCCCGCTGCCACCCCTGAACGCCCCGTCCCGCCGGGCGGGCCTGCGCGACGTGGTCGACGGCTTCAGGTACCTGGCCGTGCAGAAGGTCCTGCTGGCGTCGTTCCTGCTGGACATCATCGCGATGGTCTTCGGGATGCCGAGGGCGCTGTTCCCGGAGATGGCGGAGCAGACCTTCGGAGACCCGCCGGGCGGCGGCTGGGCGCTGGGCTGGCTGTTCGCGGCGATGCCCCTGGGCGGCCTGCTGTGCGGACTGCTGTCGGGGTGGACGTCGAGGATCAGCAGGCACGGCGCGGGCGTGGTCCTGGCGGTGATCGCGTGGGGCCTGTTCATGGTCGGCTTCGGCCTGTCGAACGCCCTGTGGCTCGCCGTGCTGTTCCTGGCCCTGGGCGGCGCGGCCGACATCGTGAGCATGGTGTTCCGCAACGCGATCCTGCAAACCGCGGCGAGCGACGACATGCGCGGCCGGATGCAGGGCGTCTTCATCGTCGTGGTGGCAGGCGGCCCCCGCCTGGCCGACCTGGCGCACGGCACGACAGGCGCCCTGATCGGCCCAGGCCCGGCGTCAGCGGTGGGCGGCGTCCTAGTGGTGATCGCGACGGTCGCCGCAGCCTTCCTGATCCCGACCGTGTGGCGCTACCGCTTCACCCCGGAGCCGTTGGGGGGCGGGGTGAAGGGGTGAGCGGTCAGCGGGGGCGGGTGGCCAGCAGGTCGGGGCACGCGCTGTTGTCCGCGATGTAGGTCCGCAGCGCGGGGTTGATCAGTCCGGCGAGGGCGAGCACGCGGTCGTGCCGGTCCGGCAGGTCCAGGTTGGTCAGCGACTCGTGGTGCGCGACGCGGTTGCGCAGGTGGTGCAACTTCTCGACGTGCTGGTCGACGCTGGGCCGCGCGGTGCCCGGCACGAAAGCGCGGTGCAGGTGGGGCACCCACAGCGGCTGGTGCTGCCGCCGGCTCGTCAAGTACCGCCAGAAGCCGAAGCTCAGCTCGGCGATGACCTTGTCGGGATCGACCGGGGCTGCGGGCGCGCGCGGGGAACGGGCTTGCCGGATCGCATGCTCGACCTGCTCGCGGGACTTCCCGTTGTCGTCGACGGGGTTGCCGTTCACGGTTCTCAACTGCGGCGGGAAGAACCGCTGCGACTGGAAAACCCAATGCCGCTCACCAGGACGGACACCCCGGCGCAGCGCCCGGTCGTAGGCGTTGCGCAACCCGACTTCGAGGTGGGCGAGGTCGTGCTGGAACGCTGCGGAGATCCTGGCGTTCCACTCGTACAACTCGACCGCGAGCGAGCGGTCCCGGTTCGCGGCCCGGAGGTACACCTCGAACCTCGGGGCGGAGAGCCAGTCCTCGATCCAACCACCCGCGCCAACCTCGGTCATCGACTTCTCTCACCACAAAGAGCTCACGAATCGACCCATCTCGGCTCGTCAATCGTGATACTGTGATACTCGAATAGCCCCGGATGACCCCTGACCTTCGCGGTCATGTCGCCGGGGCTTTGATCTTGATTGGGCTGTTCAGCCCATCGGACGGCTGCCATCCTACGGTGATCTTCAAGCCGAACGCCGCCATCACGCGGGCGTGTCACCCCACCAACCACCGCGTGAACCACTCCCGCGTCCGCTCCAGCAGATCAACCTGCTGCTCCACCCCCTCGATCACGTGCCCCTCCCCCTCGTACACCACCAGCTCGTGCTCAACCCCGTGCTCCACCAGCGCGTCCCGCAACAACTCCGCCTGCGACACCGGCACGTTCACGTCCTCAGCCCCGTGCACCAGCAGCACCGGCGCCCGGATCCCCGCCGCCCGCGCCACCGGGTCGTGGTCCTCCGCCTCCCCGCAGGCCAACGCGGCGTCAAAAGCCCCCCACTCCCCCTCCGCCCCCTGCCGCCCCCAGTCGCTCACGCCCGCCCCCACCAGCGCCGCCGCGAACCGGTCCGTCGTCGCCACCGCCCAGGCCGCCAAGGACCCCCCGTGGCTCCACCCGGCTATCCCCACCCGCTCCGGGTCGGCCACCCCCAACCCCCCCACGTGGTCCAGCAGCGCCAGCACGTCCGTCAGCTCCTCGTGCCCCACCCGCCCCGCCACCGCCGCGGCGAACTCGTGCCCCCGCCCGGCCCCACCCCTCGGGTTGGGCAGCAGCGCGGCGAACCCCGCGTGCGCCAACCACTGGGCCGACGGGTGCCAGTCCAGCGCGAACCCGTCCGCGTGCCGGTCGTACGGCCCCCCGTGCGGCAGCACCACCAGCGGGAAGGGCCCGTCCAACTCCCCCCGCCCCGGCGGCAGCACCAGCAGCCCGTCCAGCTCCACCCCGTCCGGCGCCGAGCACGACAGCCGCAGCCGCTCCCCCCAGCGGATCCCGCGCAGCTCCGGCCTGCTGTCGCTGACCCGGCTGAGCTCCCCGCCCACCGGCCCCGAGCACACGTCCGGCGGCGCGTCCCCCCGGCTCACCACCGCCGCCACGACCTCGCCGGTCCCGTCCGCGGCCAGCCGCTCCACCCGCGCCTCGTGCCTGGCCAGCAGCGTCAACCCGGCCTCGCCAAGCCGGTGGATCTCGGTGTCCAACCCGGCCGCGACCAGCACCAGCGGCGCCCCGCGCTCGACCTGCACCAGCTCCAGCGGGCACGCCGCCAGCCCCGCCGTCCGGTTGACGTGCCCGGCGATCGCCCCGCTCTCCGGGACCTCCGCGTCGAACACCGCCATCCCGGCCTGCAACCCCGGCGGCGTCAGCGCCAGGTGCGCCAGCCGCCACCGGTCGCCCGAGCGCCACCACGCGGGCGACCGCGCCCCCGCGGCCACCGGCCCCAGGTCGCGCACCCCCAGGTCGACCAGGTCCACCAGGTGCACCCGTGGCCGCAACAACCCTGGGTCATACCCCGGCCCCTCCCCGGTCAGCCCCGCCAGCGGCCCGCCGTCCGGGCGCTGCGCCGCCTCCGCGACGTGCCGCTCCCCCAGGTCCACCGCCCGCGACACCCCGCTCACCGGGTCGAGCAGGCTGAGCCGCGCCGCCCCGCCGGGCCCCGGCACGGCCAGCGCCACCTCGCCGGACGCCAGCGGCAGGTGCCACCGCACCCCCTCCGGCAGGTCGGCCAGCACCCGCGCGGGCCCGCTGGCCCCGACCGCGCACAGCTGCCCGCCCACCCGGAACACCAGCTCAGCGGGCTCGCCGCACCAGCGCAGCCCCTCCGGCCGCTCCTCGGCCCCGTCGCCGACCCCTCGGGCCGCGAACACGACCGACCGGCCGTCCGGCGAGACCGCGGGTCCACCGACCCGCAGCCCGGACACCACCAGCTCCGCAGTCAGCTCCACCGCACCCGTCCTAGAGCAGCGCCGCCAGCAACGCCACCCAGGCGGCGACCACCCCGACCACCACGCCGTAGGACACCCACCGCCACACCGGGACCTTCCGCCCCAGCCACACCGACGGCGAGATGCCCCCGACCACCAGCGCGTTCGCCAGCACGGCCAGCCACCCGCTGGTCTCGTTGAGCCCGAGCGACAGCGACACCACGGTCACCGCGACCACGGCCGCCGTGAACACCGTGACGGTCAGCCCGGTGCCCCACGGGGTCGGCTCGTCCACCACCGAGGCGTGCTGCCCGACGCCGGGGACCGCCGACAGCCCGGTGGCCGTCGAGGTCGCCGCGTGCCTGCCCCGTCCCCGCCGCGACTCGTGGGACTCCCCGGACCCGGACGACTCCCACGACTCCCCGGACCCCGACGACTCCAGCGACCCCGGCGACTCCCCAGGCTCCCGCGCCCCCTCCTCCGGGGGCGGCGCCTCCACCCGCTGGGACTCGCCCGTCACCGGATCGGTGAACTCCACCGAGGTGCCCATGTCCGCCGCCAGCCGGACGGCCAGCTGCCGCCCGCGCCGCGTCACCAGCTCCCCGGCGGGCGCCTCGGAGGCGCTGTCCGCCCGGAGCACGGCCTCGGCGACCTTCGCCCACTCGTGCAGCGCGTCGGCCAGTCCCGCGCCGAGCGGCAGGGAGCGCGGGTCGACCTCGCGCTCCTCGGCCCCGTCGTGCCCGGCGAGCACGGCCCTGCCTTCCTGGACCCGCAGTTCCACGAAAGCGCCTCCTTCAGCTCGACGGGGAGAACGTAGCGCGTTCAGGCGATCGCGTAGAAGGCGACAGCGGCGGCGGTGGCCACGTTCAGCGAGTCGACCCCCGGCGACATGGGGATGCGCACCGCCACGTCGGCCGCGCCGATCGCCTCCTCGGTGAGCCCCGGCCCCTCCGAGCCGAGCAGCACGGCGACCCGCCGCCCGCGCAGCCCGGCGTCCGGCAGCTCGACCGAGCCCACCCTCGGGGTGAGCGCGGCGACGACGAATCCCTTGTCCTGCAACAACTTCAGCCCACCCGGCCAGTCGTCCACCGCGGCGAACGGCACCCGCAGCACGTGCCCCATCGACACCCGGACGCTGCGCCGGTACAGCGGGTCGCTGCACCCCGGCCCCAGCACCACCCCGTCGATGCCGAGCGCGGCGGCGTTGCGGAACAGCGCACCCAGGTTCTCGTGGTCGCCGACGCCCTCCAGCACGGCCAGCCGCCGCCCGGCGGCCAGCTCCTCCAGCGAAGGCTGCGGCGCGCGGTCGGCGGCGGCCAGCACGCCCCGGTTGAGGTGGAAGCCCACCACCCGCGCCATCACGTCGGCCGAGGTCACGTAGGCGGGCGCGGGCAGCTCGCCCAGCGCCTCCACCCGCCGCCGCACGCCGAGCACCGCGCGCACCGGGTACGGGGACGCCAGCAGCCGCTCCACCACCACGACGCCCTCGGCGATGACCAGGCCGCGCCCACCCGGCCGGTCGGGGCGGCGGTCAGCGGTCGACAGGTCCCGGAAGTCGTCCAGCCGGGGGTCGTCCGGGTCGTCGATCTCGATCACCTCGGCCACCCGGACAGTCTCGCACTGCGCGTGTCGCTCGTAGTCCAGAGGGCGGAATCGCAAGCCTGTAACCTGCATATTCTCGCTCATTGTTACCGCCATGTGACAGAGAGCACCGATTTGGGCGCTGGCAGGTTCCGGGGTGCTGTGTCACGGTTGGGCCTCCTTGAGCCCGCCGTGAAGCCCGAGCGAAGGGGAGGCGGCATGGGTAGGGACGTGTCCACTCGGACGTTCACCGGAGAAGACCGCAGGCACTACCGCGAGCGGGTCCAGCGCTGCCTGGACGCGCTGGGCACGATGCTCGCCGAGGACTGCTTCTCGTTCCCCCGCCAGCAGATGGGCCTGGAGATCGAGCTGAACCTGGCCGACCGCGCCGGGCTGCCCGCGATGCGCAACGCCGAGGTCCTGGAGAAGATCGACGACCCGGCGTTCACCCTGGAGCTGGGCCAGCACAACCTGGAGCTGAACGTCCCCCCGCGCGAGCTGGCCGGTGACCACACCCTGGGCCTGGAGCGGGACCTGCGGGCGCTGCTCGGCGTCGCGGACGCCAAGGCGCAGGACGCGGGGGCGAGCCTGGTGATGATCGGGGTGCTGCCGACGCTGCGCCCCGAGCACTTCGACCGCCGCTGGCTCTCGCACAACCCGCGCTACTCGCTGCTCAACGACCAGATCGTCGCCGCGCGGGGCGAGGAGCTGGTGCTGTCGCTGGAGGGCGCGCCGCTGCCGGGGCGGGACGCGGAGCGGCTGCTCAGCCGCAGCGAGTCGATCCTGCCGGAGGCGGCCTGCACGTCGGTGCAGCTGCACCTGCAGGTCGCGCCGGAGGACTTCGCGGCGCACTGGAACGCCGCGCAGTGCCTGGCGGGCGTGCAGGTGGCGATCGCGGCGAACTCGCCGTTCCTGCTGGGCAGGGCGCTGTGGCACGAGACCCGCATCCCGCTGTTCCAGCAGGCCACCGACACCCGGCCGCAGGAGCTGCAGAACCAGGGCGTGCGGCCGAGGGTGTGGTTCGGGGAGCGGTGGATCACCTCGATCTTCGACCTGTTCGAGGAGAACGTCCGCTACTTCCCCGCGCTGCTGCCGGAGACCGGCGACGAGGACCCGGTGGACGTGCTCGGCTCCGGCGGCACGCCGAGGATGACGGAGCTGCGGCTGCACAACGGCACGGTGTGGCGGTGGAACCGGCCGGTGTACGACGTGGTGGCCGGGGTGCCGCACCTGCGGATCGAGAACCGGGTGCTGCCCGCGGGCCCGACCGTGCTGGACACGCTCGCGAACGCGGCGTTCTTCTACGGCGCGCAGCGGGCGCTGTCCTCGATGGAGCGTCCGCTGTGGACCCAGATGTCGTTCCAGGCGGCGGAGGAGAACCTCTACGCGGGCGCCAGGCACGGCATGAACGCCCAGCTGTACTGGCCCGGCATCGGCTGGGTCCCGCCCGACGAGCTGGTGCTGCGCCGCCTCCTCCCGCTGGCCCACGAGGGGCTGCGCGACTGCGGGGTGTCCGACGAGGCGCGGGAGCGCTACCTCGGCGTGATCGAGGCGCGCTGCCTGGCCGGGCGGACGGGGGCGTTGTGGCAGCGGGAGGTCGTCGCCGGGCTGGAGGAGCGCGGCGCGGGCCGCGAGGGGGCGCTGGCCGGGATGCTGGCCAGGTACGTGGAGCGGATGCACGAGGGGGAGCCGGTGCACACCTGGTCGGTGTGATCGCCGGGCCCCACCGGGATCGCCGTCGCGCCTAGCGGCGGCGGCCCGCCTTCAGCGGGGCGACGTCGGCCCCGTCGTGCGAGCTGCGGCAGTCGTCGGGGGTGACCGCCTCGACCGCGAGGGTCAGCATCCCCTTCACCCCGGTGTAGATCGACTCGCCGCGCGAGGCCAGCGAGACGTGCACCCGGTGCGAGTCGGAGAAGTCGCGCTCGTCCTTCGCGCGCTTCTTGCCGCTCTCCTCGGGCTTGGTGGCGCTGCGGAGGTTGACCTCCAGCCAGGCGGCGACCTCGGTCGGCGTGGTGAGCACCTCCTCGGGCGCGCGCTCCAGGCGTTCGGCGCGCGGTGAGGCGCTGTCGAGCGAGGTGTGCTCGACGTAGGCGTGCCAGTGCGTGTTGCGCATCGACCACGTCTGCTCTACCGGCCAGTCCTCCTCGGTGCCCATTGCCTCATCTTGCCAGGCTCCGGACGTCGAGCGCGTGGTCCACCCCGACCGACGTGGCCAGACGGCGGTCGTGGGTGATCAGCAGCACGGTCCCGGCGTACTCGGCGAGCGCCTGCTCCAGCTGCTCGATCGCGGCGAGGTCGAGGTGGTTGGTCGGCTCGTCCAGCACCAGGCAGGTGGTGCCCCTGGCCTGCAGGAGCGCGAGGGCGGCCCTGGTGCGCTCGCCGGGCGAGAGGGTCCCGGCGGGCCGGAGCACGACGTCCGCGCCGACCCGGAACTTGGCCAGCAGCGTCCTGGCCTCGGCCTCGGCCAGCCCGGTGGCCGCCACGACCACGTCCAGCACCGGGGTGGACCCGCTGAACGCGCCGCGCACCTGGTCGATCTCGCCGACCACCACGCTGCCCTCGGACCGCTCCCCCGCGTCCAGCGGGACGCGGCCGAGGATCGCCCCGAGCAGGGTGGACTTGCCGGAGCCGTTGGGGCCGGTGAGGCGCCAGCGCTCGCCGGCGCCGATGGTCAGGTCGACCGGGCCGAGGGTGACGTCCCCGCGCGAGACGACCGCGCCGCGCAGGGTGAACGCGACCCGGCTGCCGCCGCTCGCGGCGGGCAGGGTGAGCCGCAGCTCCCACGGCTTGCGGGGCTCCTCGACCTCCTCCAGCCGCTCCAGCGCGCGGTCGGCCGCGGCGCCCTTGCCCGCGGTGTTCTCCGCGCCCTGCTTGGCGAAGAACTTGATGAACTTGTCGCGCTCGTCGGACTTGGCGTTGCGCCGCACGCCCGCGCGGGACCACTCCTTGGCGGTGCGGGCGCGGCGGGTCAGGGCGTCCTTCTTCGCCGCGTACTCGTCGTAGTCCTCCTGGGCGCGCCGGGCGGCGGTCTCGCGCTCGGCGAGGTAGGCGTCCCAGCCGCCGCCGAAGACGGTCAGCCCGTGGGTGAACTCGTCCAGCTCGGCCACGGCGGTGGTGGTGCGGGACAGGAACTCCCGGTCGTGGCTGACCAGGACGACGGCCGCGCGCGTGCCGAGCACGTGCGCCTCCAGCAGTTCGAGGCCGTCCGCGTCCAGGTCGTTGGTGGGCTCGTCGAGCAGCAGCACGTCGGCGCGCACGAGCAGCACCGAGGCGAGCCGCAGCCGGGCGGACTGGCCGCCGGACAGCTCGCCGGAGCCGCGCGCGTCGAGCAGGTCGGCGGGCAGCCCGAGCCGCTGGCACACCGCGTCGGCGCGCTCGGCGAAGTCGCCCGCGCCGACGGCGGTCCAGCGGTCGAAGGCCGCCGCGTAGGCGTCCTCGGCTCCGGGCGCGCCCTCGGCGAGGGCCTGCGCGGCGCGCTCGAACGCGGCCTCGGCGTCGGCGACGCCGGTGCGGCGGGCCAAGTGGTCGCGCAGCGACTCGCCCGGCTCGACCGCGGTCTCCTGGGTGAGGTGGGCCACGGGCCCGGAGGCGGTGACCGTTCCCCGCTCGGGCGTCAGCTCGCCCGCGAGCACCTTCAGCAGCGTGGACTTGCCGACCCCGTTGGGGGCGACCAGCCCTACGCGCTCGCCTGCTGGAACATCGAGATCAACCTCCGAGAGCACGGTCCTCGGACCGAACGACAGCGACAGGTTCCTTGCTGCCAGAGCGGACACGCCACCGATGCTGTCAGGCCGTCCCACGATCCGCACCCGAGTTTCCCCGCCGCGCTATTGCCAGTAGGTTGCAAGTACTAGAGACTTGCAACGAGGAGCGCGCATGGCCCAGTACGTGTTGCCGGACCTGGACTACGACTACGGCGACCTGCAGCCGGCGATCATCGGCGAGATCAACGAGCTGCACCACAGCAAGCACCACGCCGCGTACGTCAAGGGCGCCAACGACACCCTGGAGCAGATCGACGAGGCCAGGGACAAGAGCGCGTTCGGCTCGATCGTGGGGCTGGAGACGACGCTGGCGTTCCACCTGGCCGGGCACGCGCTGCACCAGGTGTGGTGGAAGAAC
This sequence comes from Actinosynnema sp., assembly GCF_052038725.1. Lineage (NCBI taxonomy): Bacteria > Bacillati > Actinomycetota > Actinomycetes > Pseudonocardiales > Pseudonocardiaceae > Actinosynnema > Actinosynnema sp. The sequence goes on along the minus strand of NZ_JBQGCX010000932.1, from coordinate 1,533 downwards.
CTGAGCCCGAACGGCGGCGACAAGCCGACCGGCGAGCTGGCCGCCGCGATCGACGAGCACTTCGGCTCGTTCGACGGCCTGCGCGCGCAGCTGAACGCCGCCGCGAGCAGCATCCAGGGCTCCGGCTGGGGAATCCTGGCCTGGGAGCCGGTGGGGCAGCGGCTGATCACGCAGCAGCTGAAGGACCACCACTCCAACCTGTCGATCGCCACCACGCCGCTGCTGGTGTTCGACATCTGGGAGCACGCGTACTACCTCCAGTACCGCAACCTGAAGGCCGACTACATCGGCGCGCTCTGGAACATCGTGAACTGGGACGACGTGAACGCCCGGTTCGAGGCGGCCCGCGCGGGCCAGAACGGCCTGCTGCTGCCGACGCGGTAGCCAGAGGCCCTCGAGCTCAGCGCGACGGGTGCTCCGACAGGCTCCCCGGCACTGGAGGTCCGGTGGTGGATGCTCCGACAAGCCCCCACGACCGGAACGACGAGGCCCCGCCCCCGGTGGTACGACCGGGGTGCGGGGCCTCGTCTGTTCCCGAACTGACTGCCGCTCCCACCACGAAGCGACGTGCTTAGGTTAGCCTAACTTCACTGCTTTGGGAAGAGGTGTCCCCCATCCGGTTCGCCCGCGCCAGGACGAGCGCCCCCAGCCCCGCCGCCAGCACCGACACCGCACCACCCAGCACCAGCGGCGCGCGGGCGTCGAACCGGTCAGCCACCCACCCGGTGAGCAGCCCGCTCAGCGGCGCGCTCCCCATGAACACCGTCATGTAAACGCCCATCACCCGCCCCCGCATCCCGGGCGCCACGGCGAGCTGCACGGTCGAGTTCGCGGTGGTCGTGAACGTCATCATCGCCGCGCCGACCGGGATCAGCGCGAGCGCGGCCGTGAGCACCGTCGGCATCAGCCCGGACAGCAGCTCCAGCACCCCGAACGCCGCCGCGCCGCCCACCAGCAGCCGGGGACCGGGCGCGGACCGCCGGGCCGCCATCGCCGCGCCCGCCAGCGTGCCCACCGCCATGGTCGTGGTGAGCAGCCCGTACGCGTCGGCGTCGCCGTCGAAGGTGTCGCTGGCCAGCAGCGCCAGCGACACGTGGAAGTTCAGCCCGAACACGCCCACCAGGAACACCACGAGCATCACCGCGACCAGGTCCGGCCTGCCGCGCAGGTAGCGCAGCCCCTCGGCGAGCTGTCCCCCGGCCTTGGCCACCGGCGCGCCCCGGTGCAGCTCGGCGGCCCGCATCAGCGCCAGCCCGGCCAGCACGCCCGCGAAGCTCGCCGCGCGGATCAGGAAGATCCAGCCGGTGCCGACCACCACGATCAGCCCGCCCGCCGCCGCGGGGCCGATCATCCGGGCGGCGTTGAACGTCATCGAGTTGAGCGCGACCGCGTTCGCGACCTGCTCGCGGCCGACCATCTCCACCGCGAACGACTGCCGCACCGGGGCCTCCACGGCGGACAGCACGCCACCCGCCAGGCACAGCGAATACACGTGCCACAGCTGCGCGACCCCGGACAGGTCGACCAGGCCGA
>NZ_JBQGCX010000931.1:0-1644 GCF_052038725.1 Actinosynnema sp. | reverse complement strand
GCCCGCTTGTTCCGACTTCTGGGCACGTTGCCGGATGAGCAGTTGACGGTCGATGACGCTGTCCTGCTCATGGCCTGCGCGGAAGTCGAGGCGCGGCGCCTCCTGAACGTCCTGGCCAAAGCGGGACTGCTCGAACCGATCGGACGCGACGCGCTTCACATCCACCCGTTGTTGCGTGCGTACGCCCAGAACGTGCTGAACGAGGAAGAGCCCGACCACCGCCTCCGCCGCCCACCGGAATAAGCACGACCCCAGGTCAGCCCACCAGCAGCAGCACCCCCGCCAGCGCCACGACCACCGCCGTGCCGCCGTGCATCCCGTACGCCAGCGCGCGGTTCCCCCTGTGCCGCAGGATGGTCAGCATGTCGCCGAGCGGGGTGAGGGCGGCGGCGAGGAGCACGTAACCGGTCAGGTCCGCGTGGCCGAGGGCGAGCGGGATCAGGATCACCAGGCCGGAGACCACGTCCCGCACGCCCTTCAGGTTCAGCCAGCCGGTCTCCCCCGGTTCCCGCGGCCAGGTGGGCAGGCCGAACGTGCTGGCGATCCGCTGCGGTGCCAGCAGGTACAGGCCGCCGATCACGATGATGGACAGGGCGGCGGCGACGGTCAGGGTCGTGGCGACGAGGGGCACAACGTTCTCCTAGCGTTGCTAGATTTTCGATCGACGCTAGCACTAGCGATGATCGGATGGCTAGCAGCGCTAGGATCGCCCCCGTGACAGCACAGCAGCGCAAGGAGCGGGAACGGGTCGAGCGGCGGCGGGCGATCGTCGGGGCGGCGCGCGCGCTGGCCGAGGCCGAGGGGTGGGAGGCGGTCACCACGCGGCGGCTCGCCGAGCTGATCGAGTACAGCCAACCCGTGCTGTACAGCCACTTCTCCGGCAAGGACGCGATCATCGCGGCGGTCGCCGTCGAGGGGTTCGCGGAGCTCGCCGAGCGGCTGGCCGGTGCGGACGGGCTCGCGGGGCTGGCAGCGGCCTACACCGGGTTCGCGCAGGACAACCCGGCTTGCTACGACGCGATGTTCACCCTCTCCGCACCGCTCGCGTTCGACGCGCCGGACACCCCGCAGCCGCTGCGCGACGCGTTCACCGCGCTGCGGGACGTCCTGGCGCCCCTGCGCCCCCAGGACGACCCGGACGTGTTCACCGAGGTCGTCTGGGGCGCGCTGCACGGGCAGGTGCTGCTGGCCAGGGGCGGTCGGTTGCCCGAGGCGCGGCGGGACGCGCGGTTGGCCGCGCTGGTGGAGCTGGCCGGGGCGCGGCCGTAGCACCCCCGAACCTTCGGGAACGCCCGCGCCCCACCGCCTTCCGGGTGATCGCCGCCGACACCCGGTCCACCCGCCGGCTACCGCCGGGGACTCACCCGGCCGCCCGAGTCCCCCTCCGCTCCGCCGCCTCCACGATCATCCGCAGCCAGTCCGCGTCCTCGAACCGCCCCTCCTCCGCTATCCGCCGCAGCCTGATCCACAACCCGGTGTCGGTCCACTCCTGGAACCGCCGGTGCACCGTCGGCACGGTCACCCCGAACGTCGCGGGAAGGTGCCGCCAGGCGCACCCGCTCGTCAGCACGAACGCGATCGCCGTGAACACCGCCCGGTCCGACACGCGCCCGCGACCACCGCCCTGCCGCCGCACCTTCGCGG
>NZ_JBQGCX010000930.1:0-2694 GCF_052038725.1 Actinosynnema sp. | reverse complement strand
GTACACCGACGAGATGCTCGCCGAGGTCAACGCGCGCATCCCGGCCGGGCGGCACGCCGACCCGTCGGAGATCGCCGACGCGTTCTTCTTCCTCGCCTCGCCGCAGGCGAGGTACCTGACCGGGCAGCAGCTCGTGGTCGACGGCGGCGAGCTGGCGGGCGGCACGGCCTCCGGCTACCGCACGGTGTTCGGCGACGGCGTCCTGGGCGCGGGTCGGGACGGGAGCGAGCAGCGGGGCGTCCCGGAAGCCGGTGGGCGCTGAGCGGGTGACGCCCTTTCGGGGCTACGCAAAGGAAACCTCCGGGGCGGAAGGTCCCGGTCCGTGCCGGTGGCGGCCTCGCCCCCGGCGCGCCCCGTCCCAGGCCGAGGCCCCCCCGCGCCGCGCTCGTGCGAGCGCTTCCGGGAGCGGGTCCGACGATGAAAGCAGGGCAGTACCATCAGCATCGGAGCCCCCACCACCGCAGCGGCCCTCCCGCTGGTCGCGGACGTGCTAGGCGACTCGGTGTCGCACTACCGGACCTTCCCCCAGGAGGGCGGGCTGACCGCGTTCGTGGTCGACCGGCCGGGCCGGGTCCTCACGCTGTCCGCCCAGTGGCGGATCTACGACGCGCTCGTCCCCGTCACCACCCGGTCCTTCGGCGCCGACATGACCCCGTACTGGGCGCAGCGCTCCAAGGAGGGCTACCTGGAGCGGCTGGCCGAGTTCGTGCTGATCGCCTCGCCCGAGGGGCGCATGATCGGCTGGACCGGGTTCCACGTGCTGCCCTACGACCGGCGCACCCTGGTGTACCTGGACTCCACCGGCATGGTGCCCGAGCAGCAGTCGCGCGGGGTCATGCGCAAGGTCATGCGGGAGCGCATCCACGAGGCGGTGCTGCCCGCGTGCCGCCCCGACCTGCCGGTGTACCTGACCGCGCGCAGCGAGAGCCCGGTGTTCTACCGGTTGATGCGCGGGCTGCTCCAGGAGGAGCACCACGTGCTGCACCCGCACCCGAGCCTGCCGGTGCCCGAGGACGTGGCGGACAGCGCGCTGGACATGGCCACGTGGCTGGGCCAGGGCGCGATCCTGGACCGGACGACGCTGGCGATCCGGGGCGCGTACGACGGGCTGGACGAGCTGTACGGCGAGCTGCCGACGACCGGTGACGCGGACCTGGACAAGCTGTTCCGGGGCCAGCTCGGGCCGCTGGACGCCTACCTGCTCGCGGGCAGGGTCCGCTGAGCGCGGGGGGCGGGGACCGGGCGGCGAGCCCAGCGGGTCAGGACCCCGCCGGTCGGGAGTTACCGGCGGGGCAGGGTTTCTCTGGCACGACGGGCGGTTCGGGCGGTTCCGGCGGCTCGGGCGTTCCGGGCTCCGACTGGTCGGACGGGCGGCGGCTGCGCGCGGTCCTGCTGCAGGAGGCCACCCCGGCGGAGCTGTCGCCGCGGGAGCGGGTCGAGCGGGTGTGCGAGCGCGTCGCCGCGCTGGGCGACGCGGACCTGGTGCTGCTGCCCGAGCTGTGGGCCACGGGGTTCTTCGCGTTCGACGACTACGCGCGCACCGCGCAGCCCCTGGACGGCCCGGTCGTGGCCGCGCTGGGCGAGGCGGCCCGCGCCGCCGGGGTCCACCTGCACGCGGGCAGCGTCGTGGAGCGGGCGCCGGACGGGCGGCTGCACAACACGAGCCTGCTCCTGACCCCCGACGGGGAGCTGGCGCACACCTACCGCAAGGTGCACCTGTTCGGCTACGGCGCGCGGGAGAGCGAGCTGCTCGCGCCCGGCGACGGGGTGGGCGCGCACGCGGCCCCGTTCGGCCGGGTCGCGCTGAGCACGTGCTACGACCTGCGCTTCCCGGAGCTGTTCCGGGCGCAGGTGGACGACGGGGCCGAGCTGCTGCTGGTGACCTCGGCGTGGCCCGCCGCGCGGGTGGCGCACTGGCGGCTGCTGACCAGGGCGCGGGCGCTGGAGAACCAGTGCTTCCTGCTGGCGGTGAACGCGGCCGGGACGCAGCACGGCACGGAGCTGGCCGGCCGCAGCGTCCTGGTCGACCCGTGGGGCGAGGTGCTGGCGGAGGCGGGCTCGGAGCCGGGTGAGCTGCGGGTGGCGTTCGCGCCGTCCTCGGTGGCGGCGGCCCGCGCCGAGTTCCCGGCGTTGGCGGATCGAAGGTTGTTTCCCGGCGAGGAAAGCGGTGGAGCACGGTGAGCGAGCACGACCTCCACGGGATCGACCGGGAGCTGCTGGAGTCCGCCGGGATGCAGCCGGTCGTGGACTACTCGGACCCGAAGTCGGTGCGGACCACGCTGCGGCGCGGGTTCCGGCTGGCGCGGGCGCTGCGCGGGGCCGGTCCGCACGACGCGGCGCTGGAGGTGGCCGAGCGGGCGGTTCCGACCCGCGAGGGCAGCCCGGACGTCCCGGCGCGGGTGTACCGGCCGGTGCGGCGGGCGGACCCCGCGCCCGCGCTGGTGTTCTTCCACGGCGGGGCGTTCACCGCGGGCGACCTGGAGACCGAGGACGCCCGGTGCCGGGAGATCGCGGCCAGGACCGGGGTCGTGGTGGTGTCGGTGGACTACCGGCTCGCGCCCGAGCACCCCTACCCCGCCGGGTTCCACGACTGCTACGACGCGCTGGTGTGGGTCGCAGGCGCGGGCGCGGCCGAGCTGGGGATCGACCCGGCGCGGGTCGTGGTGGGCGGCAGCAGCGCGGGCGGGGCGCTGG
>NZ_JBQGCX010000929.1:0-2636 GCF_052038725.1 Actinosynnema sp. | reverse complement strand
GCCCTCGGCTTCCCGCTGCCCCCGCGCAGCGGCGGTCTGCTGCGCTCGACGGGCTGAACCGTTACTCGATGAGACGGACGGGGTCGCCCTCGAGCCGGGCGTCCCAGGTCGTGAAGTCGGTGATGTTGCCGTTCTGCCGGATGTTCACTCGGAACCAGCAGCCGGTCTGGCGGGACTCGTCGCAGTCGTAGTCGTCGGGGATCGGGATCGACATCGTCTGGACCTGGCCGTTGTGAGTCGCGTTCGCGATCTTCACCTGGCATCCCGGCAGGTCGACGACGGTGCCCTTGTTGGTCGCCCCCGACGTCCTGGCGCCGTTGCATCCGACCAGGCCGCCGGTCTTGACCGATCCGGTGGCGTCGGGAGGTGGGGTCACGGTGACGTCGCCCGTGTCGCTGGAGCCGTCAGCGACGTCGAAGAATTCGAAGCGGATGCTCTGACCGGCCGCGCCCGGCAGGACGCGCAGCAGGTTGAAGGACGCGGTGCTGTTCGGCGCGTTCTGAAGCATCGGCATCCGGGACCAGCCAGAGACGGAGACATCGTCTGCGTAGCTCGGGCTGACCGCGCGAAGCGAGAAGGAGTTTGCCCCCTCGCCGAGCTCGCGATTCCCGGTGACTTTGTGCACCTCGGGGTTGTTGCGGAACACGACAGGGTTCCGCGTGACGGAGCCGAGGGTGTTGGCCTCGCGACACGTGATCGTGGACGTCATGGTGCACTGCGGCACCGTGTTCGCGGGCGCGGCGACGTTTGTGCGGACCTGGAGGAAGTAGTCGCCCGCCCGGGTTGGGGTGAAGGAGCACAGCTTGTACCACTGGTGGTACAGCCGGGCGTACCCGTCGTTGTAGCTCGAGTTCCCCTTCGTCAGCTCTCCAGCCGTGGGAGCTGTGGTCTTGCCCGTGAACTGTGCCGTGCAGCCCGCGATGGGAGTCCCTGCGAGGGGGTCGGCGTCCTCGTTCGCCTCGCGCAGGACGAAAGAGGTAATGGGTGCCTGCAGGCTTCCACTGGTCGTTCGCGTATCGCCGCTGCAGTACTCGTTCGCGGACTTGGCGTACCGAAGGCTGCCGTCCTTCGTGTAGTCGTTCGGCGTGTTCCCGAGCGTGGGGGCCCCGTCGCACGCGGTCGAAGTCGGCAAGAACAGCGGGTCGTAGATCTGCAGCGTGACCGGCTGTGCGGCCGCTGCGGCGCGTCGGCCGACCTTGACGGCGAAGAAGTAGCCCTCGGGGTAGGTGGCCTCGGTGTTGGTCCCGGCGATTGAGCCGGTCGTGGTGCACCCGAACGTCCTGGTGCACTTCGCGGTGCTGTACCGGTCGCCTGACTGCTTGTCGGTCTGAGGGCCCTCGATCCCCGCCCAGAAGTACGGGCGGCTCGTGCAGTTCGAGGCGCTGCCCGAGGGGATGACCGACTCGACCGGGCCACTGAAGGTGGTTCCCCGCGGCTCGTTGCCGAAGACGTTGCACGGGCTGCCCATCGGTGCGGGGCTGGTGTAGTCGGCGACGGCCTCGCGTCCCACGGTCGCCGTGTCGATGTCGATTGCGGCGCCGAACTGGTTGTCGACCACCGTCGTGATGCTCACCCGGAGCTGGCTCCGCTGAGCACCGAAAGTCACGTCCACCTCCGCGTTGACGCCGTCCTCGTACCCGTTGAGCTCGGCGCTCGTCCGTGCGGCCTGCGCCGCTCGCGGAAAGTTGTCGGGAAGGAACACGACGCCGGCCAGCGCCGCCGCGTCCGCGGCGGTCTGCAACCGCTCGCCCTCGACGTACCAGCGGGCCACGTCGACGCCGATGGCCGCCACGGCCAGGAGGACGGCCGAGATGAGCAGAGCCGCCGTGATCGCGATGGCACCGTCCTCCGACTGCCTCTGGCGCCTCAGGCCCCGCACCGGTCCTCGATCGACAGCGGCTCGAAGGCCATGACTGCGTGGTCATCGACGGGGAAGTCGTCGGGGAAGCCCGGCCACAGGTCCAGACCCACGACCCACTCGTGAGTGGTCATCAGCCGCACGCCCACCCGTTGCCCCTCGGTCTCGCACACGGTGGTGGCGACCTCGTTCCAGTCCCCGCCGCCGTAACGGAAGGCCAGGCGGGAGGGCGACCAGATGAATCGCACGCACTGGGCGGTGCAGGTCAGCCCGTCGAAGCTGTCGGCCGCGCCGGGGAAGCCGCGGTCCCCTGCCTGGTAGATCCAAATCTCGTCGATCTGGTCGGTGGGGATCGCAGAGCCGTTCGTCTGCATCGCGTCCGCCGCCAGCTGTGCGAAGCGGGGGGTCGACCCGGGCGCGCATGGGACCTCCCCGTCACACAGGGCCGGCCCGGCGTTGGGGGCCGCAGAAGCGATCCGGGCGCCGACCCGCGTCGCCGACGCCACGGCGACGTTGTCCTTCATCAGGAACGCCATCTCGATCATGCCGAAGACGAGCACCAACAGGACCGGCATCACCAGGGCAAGCTCGACCGCCGCCGCACCCCGCTCGTCGCGGCGCCTGTGACCACGCATCATCGCTCGCCCTCGTGTCGCACCTGACCTGCGAGAACGGTAGGTCCGGACGGGGCCCGGCGAGGGTGGAACGCCGAATGTGGGGCGTACGGCAGGGTTGTGGGCCGGGTCTCCCCGGGGAACGGGGGACCGACCACACGGGG
>NZ_JBQGCX010000928.1:0-2764 GCF_052038725.1 Actinosynnema sp. | reverse complement strand
CCGCCCCGCCGGGGCGCCCCCCCCCGTCCCGCTACAGCGGCGCCGGGTACACCACGGTCAGCACGCGTCCCTCGGCCCCCTGCTCCGCCGCGTCCCGCAGGACCGAGTCCACCGCCGCCGAGCCCACCGGGTCCTTGCGGTCGAAGACCTCGCGCTGCGGCCAGATCAGCACGTGCTCGCCCTCCGGCAGCCACGACAGGTCCACCAGGCAGTCGTACAGCGCGTCCAGGTTGCGCCCGAACCAGTCCGGGAAGGACAGCGCCGCCGCGATCGCGTCCAGCGCCGCGCGCTTGCCGGTGATCTCGGCGCCCGCGAGCACGTGCGGGTGCGCGCCGCGCTCCTGCGCCTCGCGGACCGCGCGCGCCGTCACCTGGCCACGTCCACGACGACGAACGACTCGTAGTGGTCAGCGGTGTAGTACACCTCGTCCTCCTGACCGGTCACCAGCCTGCGCGCCCCCCGGTCACGACTACCCGGAGTGGGCACCGTGTACTCGCGGTAGTACTCGCCCTTGTGCTGCGGCAGCAGCTTCTCGCGGTTGCGGAACACCACGCCGTCGTTGCGCGGGTACGGGAACGGGCCGTCGCTGGTGATCAGCTTCCAGGTCTCGGCGGCCTGCGCGGGCAGCTCCGACAGCGGCTGCACGCTGAAGCCGGACGCCGACGCGCCGGGCACCGACGTGGAGCCCGCGCTGGAGGACGGGGGTGCGGGGGTCGAGTCGTTGCCGCGGTCCTTCGCGAAGTAGCCGACCACCACCAGGGCGATCAGGCCGACGAGCGCGACGGTGAGGCGCCTACCGGGAGTCACCCGTCCAGCCTACGAACGCGTCCTGCCCTCGCGGAGGCGGGGTTCCCGCACGTCGGTGGGCAGCGCGCCCACCGGGGGCTCGGCCTCCGGGTCGCCGCTGAGCCGCGCCGAGGCCTCGTCGACCACCCGGTCGATGAACCTCGCCACACCCAGCGCGGCGGGGAGCAGGACGGCCATCACGAGGGGGAACTGGAGGAAGAACGGCAGCTGGGCGAGCCACAGCTCCACCCCGTCCCACCAGCGCGCGATCGATTCCATATCGCCGTCGAGGGTAGCGCGTGACCCGTCCCCCGGAGGGGTGATCGCCTGAGTAGGTTCGCTGGCATGTTCTCCGTCTACGCAGCCGAGCCCAGCCCCGACCAGCCCCTCGCCGCGCTGCGGGTGGGGGAACGACCGGAACCCGAGGCGCCCGACGGGTGGGTGCGGGTGGCCGTGCGCGCGGCCACCCTGAACATGCACGACCTGTGGACCCTGCGCGGGGTCGGGATCAAGGCGGACCGGTTCCCGATGATCCTGGGCTGCGACGGCGCGGGCGTGCTGGAGGACGGCGCCGAGGTGGTGCTGCACTCGCTGATCGGCAGCCCGGACCACGTCGGCGACGAGACCCTGGACCCCGGCCGCTCGCTGCTGACCGAGAAGCACCAGGGCGCGTTCGCCGACTGGGTCGTGGTGCCCCGGCGCAACGCGATCCCGAAGCCGTCCGGACTGGACTTCGCCGAGGCCGCCTGCATGGGCACGGCGTGGCTGACCGCGTACCGGATGCTGTTCGTGAAGTCCGGGCTGCGGCCGGGGCAGACGATGCTCGTGCAGGGCGCCTCCGGCGGGGTGTCGACGGCGCTGGTGCAGCTGGGGCGCGCCGCCGGGTACCGGGTGTGGGTCACCGGGCGGACCGAGGCCAAGCGCGCGCTGGCCGAGTCGCTGGGCGCGCACGCGACCTTCGAGAGCGGCGCGCGCTTGCCCGAACGGGTGGACGCGGTGTTCGAGACGGTCGGCAGGGCGACCTGGTCGCACTCGATGAAGTCGCTCAAGCCCGGTGGCGTGGTCGTGGTGTCCGGCGCGACCACCGGCGACCCGTCGGCGGTGGAGCTGCAGCGGCTGTTCTTCCTCCAGCTGCGGGTGGTCGGCTCGACCATGGGCACGCGGGACGAGCTGGTGGACCTGCTGGCGTTCTGCGAGCGCAACGGCCTGCGCCCGCACATCGGCTCCCGCCTGCCGATGGCCGACGCCGAGGCGGGCTTCCGCGCGATGCTGGACGGCGAGACGGCGGGCAAGACCGTCTTCACCCTGGGCTGACCGGCGGGCCCGGTCGCCGGGGGCGGCCGGGCCTACTCCGGCACCCAGTCCGGCTTGCGCTTCTCCAGCCGGGCCGCGATGCCCTCCTGCCCCTCCGGGCCGCCGAAGTGCGCGGCGGAGAGCCGCAGCATGTCCGCGAACGCCGCGTCCACGTCGGTCCCGCGCTGGAGCATCGCCTTGGTGGCGGCGAGGGCGCCGGGCGCGCCGAGGACGAGCATGTCGGTGAACCGCGCGACCTCGGCGTCCAGCCCGCCTTCGGCGACGACCGAGTTGACCAGCCCGATCCGGGCGGCCCGCCCGGCGTCGAACACCTCGCCGGTGAGGAACAGCTCGTGCGCCGCGCGGCTGGACAGCCGGGGCAGCACGGTGACGGAGATGATCGCGGGCACGACGCCGATGCGCACCTCGCTGAACGCGAACGTGGCCGAGTCGACGGCGACCGCGACGTCGCAGGCGGCGACCAGCCCGACCCCGCCCGCGCGCGCCGGTCCGGCGAGCCGCGCGACGACCGGCTTGGGGCTGGCCCAGAGGGTCTTGAGGATCTCGGGGAACTCGTTCACGCCCTGGTCCTCGGTGGACGCCCCGCGCGCCTCCTTGAGGTCCATGCCCGAGCAGACCACCGGCCCGGTGTGGGTGAGGACGACGACCCGCACGGCGTCGTCGG
>NZ_JBQGCX010000927.1:0-6196 GCF_052038725.1 Actinosynnema sp. | reverse complement strand
TCGCGCTCCAGGCCCGCGACGATCTCGGCGAACGCCGCGTCCACGTCCTCAGGGCCGTTCGAGTCGCGTCGGGAGTCCATCACCACTGCCCCCAGCCCTCCGGATCGCGGTCGGGGGCGCGGCGGCGCGTCCCCCTGCGGTATCCGGTCCATCGTCGCACGGACTCGCGGTGTTGCGGATTACGGCGACCGGAGGGACTTGCGCGAAACCCGGCCCCGACGAGCTTCGTTGTGCCCCGAGGCCCCCGCTCCGTACGCTGGTAGGGGTATCGGCTGTCGAGGAGGCGCTTCCAACAGTGCTCTACTGGTTGATCAAAAACGTCTTGGTCGGGCCGTTGCTCCAGCTCTTCTTCCGCCCTCGGGTGATCGAGGGCGCCGAGCACATCCCCGCCGAGGGCGGGGTGATCCTCGCCAGCAACCACCTGTCCGTGTCGGACTCGTTCTTCCTCCCGCTGAAGCTCTCCCGGCGGGTCACGTTCCCCGCCAAGCTGGAGTACTTCACCGGCAAGGGCCTGAAGGGCACGCTGAAGCGCTGGTTCTTCCACGGCATGGGCCAGGTCCCGATCGACCGCTCCAGCGCCTCGGCCGCGCAGGGCGCGCTCGACACCGGCGTGCGCATCGTCCGCGACGGCAAGGTGCTCGGCATCTACCCCGAGGGCACCCGCTCGCCCGACGGCAGGCTCTACAAGGGCAAGGTCGGCGTCGCCTGGATCGCGCTGGAGTCCGGCGCCCCGGTGATCCCGGTGGCGATGATCGGCACCGACAAGGCCAACCCGATCGGGTCGAAGGTGTGGCGGCCGTACCCGATCAAGATCAAGATCGGCAAGCCGCTGGACTTCTCCCGGTACGCGGGCCTGTCCGGCGACCGGTTCGTGCTGCGCTCGGTCACCGACGAGATCATGTACGCGCTGATGGAGCTCTCCGGCCAGGAGTACGTGGACGTCTACGCGGCCAAGGCCAAGGAGGCCGACGCCGCGGGCAAGCCCTCCGCGCCGCCCGCCGCGGGCAGGATCCCCGACAGCAAGGCGAGCTGACCGCGCCGGGCCCGTCCCGGAGCACCGCGTTCCGGGGCGGACGGGCCCCTGGGTGTGGCGCACAGCTCATTTTTCCGGCCACCGGCCGCAGGGCCCCGGATCGCGCCGCGGGACCCGCCGCGGCGGCGTCGCGGCGCCCCTCGCGCGGCCCCGGCACGCGGTGCGCCCGTCCCGGATCACTAGGCTGTTCCGATGCGGTTCTTCTACGACTGTGAGTTCATCGAGGACGGGGTCACGATCGACCTCGTCTCCATCGGCGTCGTCGACGAGGAAGGCCGCGAGTTCTACGCCGTCTCCACCGAGTTCGACCCGGAGAAGGCCGGGCCGTGGGTGCGCGACAACGTCCTCAACCAGCTCCCCCCGCCCTCCAGCAAGGCCTACATGAGCCGCGCCCGCATCCGCGCTGAGCTGCTCGAATTCCTCGGTGGGGCCAAGGCGAACCGGGACCGCGTCGAGCTGTGGGCGTGGTTCGCCGCCTACGACCACGTGGCCCTCGCCCAGCTGTGGGGCGCCATGCCCGCGCTGCCGCGCAGCCTGCCCCGGTTCACCCGCGACCTGCGCCAGCGGTGGGAGGACGTGGGCAAGCCCGCCCTGCCCGCGCCGCCCCAGGACGCCCACGACGCGCTCGCCGACGCCAGGCACAACCTCGTCAAGTGGAAGGTCATCGAGGAGCTCTGGCAGCGCCGCGGGCACACCGCCCGCTGAGGCACCCCCCTCTTCGCTGCACCGATCCAGCGCGTGTCACGCTTGGGTGACCCACGACACGACGATGAAGAGATGGGTGACGAGCAGATGCGCATCGGTGTGCTCACCGGCGGTGGAGACTGCCCCGGCCTCAACGCGGTGATCCGCGGTGTTGTCCGCAAGGGCGTGGAGACCCACGGCTGGGACGTCCTCGGCTTCCGCAACGGGTGGCAGGGGCCGATCGAGGGGCTCACCAAGCCGATCGGTCTCGCCGACGTCGAGGACATCCTCACCCGCGGCGGCACCATCCTCGGCTCCTCGCGGACCAACCCCTACAAGGTCGAGGGCGGCGTCGAGGCCATCCGCAAGACCCTCAAGGAGCACGGGGTCGACGCGCTGATCGCCTTCGGCGGCGAGGACACCCTCGGCGTGGCGAAGCGGCTCACCGACGACGGCATCGGCGTCGTCGGCGTCCCGAAGACCATCGACAACGACCTCGGCGCGACCGACTACACGTTCGGCTTCGACACCGCCGTGCACATCGCCACCGAGGCGATCGACCGGCTGCGCACCACCGCCGAGTCGCACCACCGCGCGCTCGTCGTGGAGGTCATGGGCCGCCACGCGGGCTGGATCGCGCTGCACTCCGGCCTCGCAGGCGGCGCGAACGTCATCCTCGTGCCCGAGCGCGAGTTCGACGTGGACCAGGTCGTCACGTGGGTCGAGCGCCGCTTCGAGAAGCAGTACGCGCCGATCATCGTGGTCGCCGAGGGCGCCATCCCGCAGGGCGGCGCCGAGGTGCTGCACTCCGGCGAGAAGGACGCCTTCGGGCACGTCCGCCTCGGCGGCGTCGGCACCTGGCTGGCGGAGGAGATCGCGCAGCGCACCGGCAAGGAGTCCCGCGCGGTCGTGCTGGGCCACGTCCAGCGCGGCGGCATCCCGACCGCCTACGACCGCGTGCTCGCCACCCGGTTCGGCCTGCACGCGGTGGACGCGGTCGCCGACGGCGACTTCGGCGTCATGGTCGCCCTCAAGGGCACCGACATCGTGCGCGTGAAGCTCAGCGAGGCGACCGCCGAGCTGAAGACCGTGCCGCTGGAGCGGTACCAGGAGGCCGAGGTCTTCTTCGGCTGAGTTCCCGCGGCTCCCCCGAGCCGTTCGGCGATCCCCGGTCCGCGTCCCGCGGGCCGGGGATCGCCCGTTCCAGGGCCACCCGGCGCGCTGACCTCGGGCGACCAGCGCGCCAAGGGGTCCCGTTGCACGTTCCCCGCGGCCACCGCCAGCAGGCGCGCCGCGAAGACGTCGGTCAGCGCCGCTTCTTCATTCCTTCGGGGGTTCTCCGTACCCAGCTCCGCGCACAGGCCACCCACGGCTGTCCCAGGGACTAGGAAGGCCTACTCTTGAACACGTGAACTGGACCGTGGACGTGCCCGTGGACACGCTTCCCGAGCTCCCGCCGCTCCCGCCCGAGCTCCGCTCGCGGCTGGACGACGCGCTCGGCAGGCCGGCCGCCCAGCAGCCCGAGTGGCCGGACGCCGACCTCGCCCGACGGGTCCGCGCCGTGCTGGAGAGCGTGCCCCCCATCACCGTGCCCGCCGAGATCGACCGGCTCCGCGAGAACCTCGCGGCCGTCGCGCGGGGCGAAGCCTTCATGCTGCAGGGCGGGGACTGCGCGGAGACGTTCGCGGACAACACCGAGCCGCACATCCGCGCGAACGTCCGCACCCTGCTCCAGATGGCCGTGGTCCTCACCTACGGCGCCAGCCTCCCCGTCGTGAAGATCGGCCGGATCGCGGGCCAGTACGCCAAGCCGCGCTCCTCCGGCACGGACGCCCTCGGCCTGCCGTCGTACCGGGGCGACATCGTCAACTCGCTGGTGCCCACCCCCGAGGCCCGCGTCGCCGACCCCGGCCGCATGATCCGCGCCTACGCCAACGCGGGCGCGGCGATGAACCTGCTGCGCGCCATGACCACCGCGGGCATGGCCGACCTGCACCGCCTGCACGACTGGAACAAGGACTTCGTGCGCACCTCGCCCGCGGGCGAGCGGTACGAGGCGCTGGCCGCCGAGATCGACCGGGGCCTGCGCTTCATGTCGGCGTGCGGCGTGAACGACTCCTCGCTGCACACCACGGAGATCTTCGCCTCGCACGAGGCGCTGCTGCTGGACTACGAGCGGGCCCTGCTGCGCCTGGACACCAGGGGCGACGAGCCGAAGCTGTACGACCTGTCCTCGCACTTCCTGTGGATCGGCGAGCGGACCAGGCAGCTAGACGGCGCGCACATCGCGTTCGCCGAGCTGCTGGCCAACCCGATCGGCCTGAAGATCGGCCCGTCCACCACGCCCGAGATGGCCGTGGAGTACGTCGAGCGCCTCGACCCGCACAACCAGCCCGGCAGGCTGACCCTGATCAGCCGCATGGGCAACGGCAAGGTGCGCGACGTGCTGCCCGCGATCGTCGAGAAGGTCACCGCCTCCGGGCACAAGGTGATCTGGCAGTGCGACCCGATGCACGGCAACACGCACGAGTCGTCCACCGGCTACAAGACCCGGCACTTCGACCGGATCGTGGACGAGGTGCAGGGCTTCTTCGAGGTGCACCGCAGGCTCGGCACGCACCCCGGCGGCATCCACATCGAGCTGACCGGCGAGGACGTCACCGAGTGCCTGGGCGGCGCCCAGGAGATCTCGGACACCGACCTGGCGGGCCGCTACGAGACGGCGTGCGACCCGCGCCTGAACACCCAGCAGTCGCTGGAGCTGGCCTTCCTGGTGGCGGAGATGCTCCGCTCCTGACATCCCCCCTGCACGGCCCTGCACGGCCCTGAACGATCCCGAACGCCCCGCCCCCGGTCCGCCGGGGGCGGGGCGTTCGCCGTCGCGCGCCCGGCGCGGAAGCGGCGAACCCGGCCCCGGCAGCGCTGACGGCTGCCCGGACCGGGTTCGCGAGGGAGATCAGATGCCGACCAGGGTGACCCGGCTGCCCTTCTCGACCTTCGTGCCCGCGTCGGGGCTCTGGCTGAACACCCGAGCGCGGTCGCTGCCGTTGAACTGGACCTCGACCTCCAGGCCGAGCTTCTCCAGGTCCTTGCGCGCGTCCTTGACCCGCTTGCCCTTGACCTCCGGCACGGTCACCGCGCCGCCGGACACCACGACGGTGACCTTCTTGTCGCCCTCCGGCACGTTCGTGCCCGCGGCGGGCGTGATCCGGATGACCTTGCCCTCCTCGACGCCCTGGGCGAACTCGGCCTTGCCCTCCACCGGCTCGAAGCCCGCGGCGGTCAGCTCGGCGAACGCGTCCGCCTTGCTCTTGCCCACCACGTCCGGCACCGGCTTGGGCTCGGGGCCCTTGCTCAGCACGATCGTGATCTTCGTGCCGATCGGCACCTGGGTGCCGGGCTCGGGCTTGAGCGTCACGACCTTGCCGACCGGGACGGTGGCGCTGTAGGCGTTCTCGGCCTCGTTGACCTCGCCCTCCAGGCCGACCAGCTTGAGCTCCTGCTGCGCGACCGCGACGTCCAGGTTCGACTTGAGCTGCGGCACCACCGGCCTGCCCAGCGACACCGTGATCCGCACCAGGTCGCCGCGCATCAGCTCGGTGCCCGCCGCGGGCTCGGTGCGCAGCACCTCGCCCTTGGGCACGGTGTCGCTGGCCTCCATGGCGGTGACGAACTTCAGCGAGGCGTCGCCCATCAGCGCCGACAGCTCGGACTCCTGCTTGCCGACCAGCTCGGGCACGTCCGCGTACCGGCCCGCCGCCATCCACCAGCCGATGACGCCCGCCAGGACGGCCGCGACCACGGCCACCGAGGTCCAGGTGATGAACTGCCGCTTGCTGCGCTGGCGCTCCTCCTCCAGGACCTGCTCGGGCGTCTTCTTCGGCGTCTTGGGCTTGCGCGGCTTGGGCGCGGGGGCGGGCGGCGCGGACGGCATGACGCCCGGCCTTGCCAGCGCCATCGTGCCCTGCGGACCGGTCGGGCCACCGGGCTTGGGGCGCGCCACCGGCAGCGTCGGCTCGGCGAACCCGCCCGCGGGCGTGCCGGTCACCGGCGGGATCTGCAGGGTCTCCTCGGCCCCGCCGACCACGGTCGCCTCGTCGTCGGCGTCGGGCTTGGCGTGGGCTCCCGCGCTCACGGGGACGCCGCCCGCAGGTGTGCCCGCCGCCGGGACACCTCCGGGAGGGGTGCTCGTGGGGAAGCCGTCCGCGCCGACCTGGACGCCGCCGATCTGCACACCACCGGGCGGGGTGCCGGTCGGGAAGCCGGAGGCGGGGGTGCCGGGCCCCTGGATCCCGGTCCCCGCCGCTCCGGGCGCCGGGATGCCGCCGGGCGGGGTCTGGACCGGGAAGCCGGGCGCGGGCGTGCCTGCACCGGCCGCCGCGACGCCGCCGGGCGGGGTGCCGGTCGGCGCCGGCTGCGACGCCGACGGCGGCAGCGGGACCCGCTGCGAGGCCGACACCGGCGCCGACTGCGAGGCCG
>NZ_JBQGCX010000926.1:0-1785 GCF_052038725.1 Actinosynnema sp. | reverse complement strand
ACGCCAGCGCCAGCCCGGTCGGCCCCGCGCCGACCACCAGCACCGGGACCCGCTCGACCACCCCGTCCCGGCTCACCGGCCGACCGCGCCCGCGAGCCCGCCCAGCTCCGCCACGTCCAGCTCGGGGTACACCGGGCAGCGGTGCACCGGCTCGAACGGCGAGAACGTCGACCACGCCGGGTTCGCGCGCAGCGCGTTCGCCACCGGGTTGCGCGCGCTCCAGAAGTCGCCGCCGAGCAGCCGCACCACGTACATCTCCATGTCCGCCTCGGAGAGGTTCCCCGCCTCCGAGTGCGCCTCGGCCAGCGCGGGCAGCAGCTCGCCCTCGTAGAAGGAGAAGATCAGCCGCACGTACGTGTCGTAGCCGGTCTTGAAGAAGTTCGAGTAGCCGGTGAGCGCCTGCTCCTCGTCGGCGGGCGAGTCGAGCGCCCGCCCGAGCGCCTCGGCGGCCTCCGCGCCCGTGGCCATGCCCACCAGCACCCCGCCGGAGAACATGGGGTCGCCGAAGCAGCCCGCGTCCCCGACCATCACCCAGCCGGGGCCGGTGACCTGGTCGGAGTGGTAGCTGTAGTCGGTCTCCACCCAGAAGTCCGAGGTCGCGGAGGTGCCGGTGAGCCGCTGGTTGATCCTGGGCACCCGCTCGACGTGCTCGGCGAACGCCTCGGCCGGGGTGCGCCCGCGCAGCCGGTCGCGGTGCATGACCGTGCCGACGCTGATCCGGTCCGCCGACAGGGGGATCGCCCAGATCCACCCGTCCGAGTGGCTGCCGACCTGGATGTCGCCCTCGTGGCCGGGGTTGTGCGCCTCGTCCAGCCCGTCGCGGTGGTGGAACACCGCCACCATGCGCAGGTCCTCGATCATCCGCCGCAGCCCGAACCGGTTGGCGACCACGCCCGCCCGGCCGGTGGCGTCCACCACGTACCGGGCGCGCTCCTCGCGCTCGACCCCGCCCTCGCGGTAGCGCACGCCCACCACCCGGCCGCCCTCCTCCAGCAGCCCGACGACCTGCGCGCCCTCCCGCACGGTCGCGCCCGCCGCGCGCGCCTGGTCCAGGTTCACCCGGTCGAAGTGCGAGCGCTCGACCTGGAACGTCTCGTGGTGGCGGCCGTCGCCGGTCTTGGCGAAGTCGGCGCGGAACACCCCGGCGCGGAAGAACTTCGTGCCGGTCGGGTCGATGAACTCGCCGCCGCGCTTGACGACGTAGCCCTGCTCCCGCACCGCGTCGAGCAGGCCGTGCCGCTCCAGCAGGCCCACCATGTACGGCAGCATCGACTCGCCGATGTGGAAGCGGGGGAACTCCTGCCGCTCCAGCACCAGCACCGAGCGGCCCTGCCGGGCGAGCACCGCGGCGCAGACGGCCCCGGCGGGCCCACCACCCATCACGATCGCGTCGAGCATCAGGCCACGACCTCCCCGGCCGTCGGGCGGCGCGAAGCCGGTTCCCCGCGCGGCGGTGACGATCCGCAGCCCACGCTAGGAAGCCCGCCGGGCAGCGGCAATCCGCGGTTCCACCACCGGGTAACGAACCGCCCACCGGCGAGCTGGTTGCCGGGGTGTGGGCGTCCGGTGGAGCCGACCAGTGCGGGAGGGCCTCGCGCGGTGCTCGACTGTCCACAACCGACCCGGTCCCCAGCTCCAGCCCCTCGGAGGCCCCGTGCCCGGCGACACCGACGACCCACCGGCCCGAGCGCTCGCCAGCCCGTCACCCGACGGCCCGCCACCCGACGGCCCGTCGTCCCTCGGTCCGTCCTCCGGCGGCGCGTCGCACGGCGGCGCGTCCTCCGG
>NZ_JBQGCX010000925.1:0-11334 GCF_052038725.1 Actinosynnema sp. | reverse complement strand
CCGCGCCGAGACCATGGCCATGCCGAGGCCATGGCGCGACCCAGCAGTCATGCCATGGGCACACCCCAACGATGGCTGTTCACACGGACCAGCGGCGGTATCCGGTGTGGTCCTGGCCGCCTGGCCGCCTGGCCGCCTGGCCGCCTGGCCGCCTGGCCGCCTGGCCGCCTGGCCGCCCGACCGCCCGACCGCCCGACCGCCCGACCGGTCAGGCTCGCAGCCGGAGCCCCTTCGGAGTCGCCCGGAACCCCGCTTCCTGGAGCACGCCCGCCAACTTCGAACCCAATGCCACATCCCCGTCCGCCCGCTGCACGGACAACTGCCCGAGCCACCCGTCGCGCACCGCCCGACTCAACCCCTGCGCCGCGGCACGCAAGGGCTCGTCCTCCTCGGTGAACGACAGCAGCGACTTCCCGCCCCGCTCGACGTACAGCACGGCCTCCCCGTCGACGAGCACGGCCAACGCCCCCGCCTTGCGCCCCGGCCGGTGCTTGCCGCCACCAACCTGCTCCGGCCACGACAGCGCCGCCCCGTACGGCTGCGCCGGATCCGCCGCCGCCAGCACCACGGCGGTAGGCCCGGACACCGCCGAACCCGCCGATCGCGCCTGACCACCCCACTCGGCCGAACCGCCGAATCCCGCCGAACCGCCGAATCCCGCCGAACCACCGAATCCCGTCGGGCCGCCGAACCCCGCCGAATCAGCAGGCCCCGCCGAACCGGCAGACCCAACCGAATCAGCAGACCTGGCAGATTCCACCGACCAGTTCGGTTCCGGCCCCGCCCACTCCGACCCCGTCCGGCCCGGTAGGGCCGACAAGGCGCGCAGGCGGTCCACCGCGCCCCGTGCCGCGAACTGCGCCGCGCCAAGGCCCTCGACCACGTAGCCGCGCACCACCTGCCCCGACTCCTCCATCGCGCGCAGCACCCGGTACACCGCGCTGAACCCGCCGGTCACCCGCTCGGTGTCCAGCGCGCCCCTGGTCAGCACGCCGTGGCGCTCCAGGAACGCCTCCGCCCGCGCGTGCGCCCTGCGCGTCGGGTCCGGCGACGGGACCACCGCCAGCGACCAGCGGCCCGCCACCGTCGGCGGCCCGGTTCGGCTGGGCATGTCCGGGCGGGTCGCGCGCATCCGGGTGTAGCGGCCCCTCGGCGTCGCGCGCTTCGGCTTGTGCGCGCCACCCCCCGACACCAGCGCGCGCAGCGGGGCCAGGGTGTCGTTCGTGACCAGGCCCGCCCACACCAGGTCCCACAGCGCGCCGACCACCTCCTGGTCGGTCGTCGGGCCCTGCAGCGCCACCCGGTCCACCACCTGCCGGAAGAACAGCGCCCCGCCCGCCAGCGCCTCCACCACGGCCGTGTGCAGCGGCGACTCCGGCGCCGACTCCGGGACCAGGTCCGGCAGCAGCAGGTCCGCCACGTCGGTCGGGGCCAGCGCCACCCAGCCGTCGCCGCCCGCCAGCGCCCCGCACCCCGTCCAGGTCACCTCGCCCGTCGCGGTCAGCTCATCCAGCAGCGCCGGGTGGTAGCCGGGCAGCCGGGCGGGCAGCAGCAGCGACTCGACCGCGCTCGCGGGCAGCGGCGCGCCCGCCAGCTGCTCCACCACCGCGTACACGTCGTCCGCGGTCGGGGCCCCGCGCACCCGCCTGCCGACGCCGTGCCAGCCCGGCAGGAACCGGCCCAGCGCGGCGGGCTCCACCGGCTCCACCTCGGAGCGCAGCCTCGCCAGCGACGACCTGCGCAACCGCCGCAGCACCTCCGCGTCGCAGTACTCGGTGTGCGTGCCGCCCGGCCGCAGCTCCCCGCGCACCAGCCGTCCCGTCGCGGCCATCCGCTCCAGCACCCCGGTCACCACGGCCACCCCGAGCCCGAACCGCTCCGCGGCCTGCCCCGCCGGGAACGGCCCGTGCGTGCGCGCGGACCGGCCCAGCAGGTCGCCCAGCGGGTCCGCCACCGGCTCGGTGAACACCTCGGGCACGCCCACCGGCAGCGCGACGCCCAGCGCGTCCCGCACCCGCCCGGCGTCCTCGATCGTGATCACCCGCTCGTGGCCCGCGATCCGCACCCGGATCGCCCGCCGCGCCGCCACCAGCTCCGTCAGCCACTCCGGCCGCACGCCCCGCTCGGCGGCCTCCTCCTCGTACAGGTCGCCGAGGAAGCGCAGCAGGTCGGCCGCCCCCTCGGCGTCCCGCGCGTGCCGGTCGGGCGCGAGCCGCTGCAGCGCCCGCTCGACCTCCTCCAGCACCTCCGGGTCGAGCAGCTCCCGGATCGCCTCCGACCCCAGCAGCTCCGCCAGCAGCGCCGAGTCCAGCGACAGCGCCGCCGCCCGCCGCTCGGCCAGCGGGGTGTCCGCCTCGTACAGGAACATCCCGACGTACCCGAACAGCAGGCTCCGCGCGAACGGCGACGGCGACGGCGTCTCCACCTCCACCACGCGCACCCGCCTGGCCCGCACGTCGGCCATCAGCTCCCGCAGCCCCGGCACGTCGTACACGTCCTGCAGGCACTCCCGCATCGCCTCCAGCACCACCGGGAAGCTCTCGTACTTCGAGGCGACCGACAGCAGCTGCGCCGCCCGCTGCCGCTGCTGCCACAGCGGGGTGCGCCGCCTCGGGTCGCGCCGGGGCAGCAGCAGCGAGCGGGCCGCGCACTCCCGGAACCTGGCCGCGAACAGCGCCGACCCGCCCACCTCGGCGACCACGACCTGCTCCACCTCGTCCGGGTCGAGCAGCACGTCCTCCGCGCCCGCCACGGCCTGCCCGCCCTCGGTGTCCACCGCGTCCGGCAGCCGCACCACGATCCCGTCGTCCGAGTGCGCCACCTGCGCGTCCACCCCGCGCCGCTCCCGCAGCCGCGCCCCGATCGCCAGCGCCCACGGCGCGTTGACCTGCGCCCCGAACGGCGAGTGCACCACGAGCCGCCAGTCGCCCAGCTCGTCGCGGAACCGCTCCACCAGCACCGCCCGGTCGCTCGGCACGTGCCCGGTCGCCTCGCGCTGCTCCTTCAGGTAGGTCAGCAGGTTCGCCGTCGCCCACTCGTCCAGCCCGGCCGCCGCCGCGCGCCCCACCGCCTCGGGCTCGGGCAGCGCCGACACCTCCCGCAGGAACCGCCCGAGCGCCCGCCCCAGCTCCAGCGGCCTCCCCGGCGCGTCGCCCTTCCAGAACGGCATCCGCGCGGGCTGACCGGGCGCGGGCACCACGACCACGCGGTCGTGGGTGATGTCCTCGACCCGCCACGACGAGGTGCCCAGCAGGAACGTGTCGCCCACCCGCGACTCGTAGACCATCTCCTCGTCCAGCTCGCCCACCCGCGAGCCCGGCTTGGACTCCGAGGCCGGGGTCATCACCGCGAACAGCCCCCGGTCCGGGATCGTGCCGCCGGACGTCACCGCGAGCCGCTGCGCGCCGGGCCGCCCGCGCAGCTCCCCGGTCACCCGGTCCCAGGTGATCCTCGGCCGCAGCTCGCCGAACTCCTCGCTCGGGTACCGGCCCGCCAGCATGTCCAGCACCGCCAGCAGCGCCGACTCGGGCAGCCCGGCGAACGGCGCGGCCCCGCGCACCACCCGCGCCAGGTCCTCCACCGACCACGGCTCCAGCGCGACCATCGCCACCACGTGCTGCGCCAGCACGTCGAGCGGGTTGCGCGGGTACCGCACCGCCTCGATCGCGCCGTCCCGCATCCGCTCGGCCACCACCGCGCACGACACCAGGTCGCCCCGGAACTTGGGGAACACCACCCCGCGCGACACCGCGCCCACCTGGTGCCCGGCCCGGCCGACCCGCTGCAACCCCGACGCGACCGTGGGCGGCGCCTCCACCTGCACCACCAGGTCCACCGCGCCCATGTCGATGCCCAGCTCCAGCGAGGACGTCGCCACCACGCACGGCAGCCGCCCCGACTTCAGCTCCTCCTCCACGGACGTGCGCTGCTCGCGCGACATCGACCCGTGGTGGGCGCGGGCGATCACCGGCCCCTCCTGGACCGTCACCCCGGACTGGCCGACCGCCGCCGCCGGGAACCGCGCCACCGCCGAGCCCGACCCGCCAGGACCGGAGCCTTCGTCAAAGCCGCCCGCACCGGGCTCACCGCTTTCGGCCGCCTCGGCCGCCAGCTCGTTGAGCCGCGCCGTCAACCGCTCCGCCAGCCTGCGCGAGTTGGCGAACACGATCGTCGACTGGTGCTCCCGCACCAGCTCCAGCACCCGCTGCTCCACCGACGGCCAGATCGACGTCCGCCGCTCACCGCCCGCCGCAGACCCGCTCACCTCGCCGGTCGGCTCCCCGAGCGCCGACATGTCCTCGACCGGGACCTCGACCCGCACCTCGATCGTCTTGGCTGACTCCGGCTGCACCACCCGCACCGGCCGCCCACCCGCGAGGAACGCCGACACCTCCTCCACCGGCCGCACCGTCGCCGACAGCCCGATCCGCTGCGCGGGCCGCTCCAGCAGCCCGTCCAACCGCTCCAGCGACAGCGCCAGGTGCGCGCCGCGCTTCGTGCCCGCCACCGCGTGCACCTCGTCCAGTATCACCGTCCGCACCCCGCGCAACGACTCCCGCGCGGCCGAGGTGAGCACCAGGAACAGCGACTCCGGCGTGGTGACCAGCACGTCCGGCGGCTTGCGCGCGAACGCCCTGCGCACGTCGGCGGGCGTGTCCCCGGTCCGCATCCCCACCTCGATGGCGGGCTCCGGCAGCCCCAGCCTGCGCGAGGCCTGCCGGATGCCCGCGAGGGGCGCCCGCAGGTTGCGCTCCACGTCCACCGCCAGCGCCTTCAGCGGCGACACGTACAGCACCCGGCACCGCTCGCGCGGCTCGTCCGGGGGCGGTTCCTGCGCCAGCCGGTCCAGCGCCCAGAGGAACGCGGCCAGCGTCTTGCCCGACCCGGTCGGGGCGATGACCAGCGCGTTCTCCCCGGCGGCAGCGGCCTGCCACGCCCCGGCCTGCGCGGCCGTCGGCGCGGCGAAAGCACCGGCGAACCACTGCCTGGTCGCCGGTGAGAAAGCGGTCGTCACATCCACGGGGCAATCTTGACCGACCGCACCGACAGAACCGGGGCGAAGATCGTTCCGGGGGCCTTCCGCGTCGTTTCCCCGCACTTATCGGGGGTGCCCTTCAGTTGATCACCGGAGAATCCGCCGAAGGTCATCTGACCTGCGTCGGAACCGCCCCCGCCGAGACCCGGTGACCCGCCGTGAGTAAAGATGAGCCTCACTCGGCGGAGTGAATCTCACCTCGTCGGACATCTTCCCGAGACGCCACCGGCGCCCAGCGCGGTGTGGGACGATCACGCCGCTTGCGGACGGAGAGGTGAACATGCGCGTCCTGTCGGTCGACCTGGGGACTTCCAACACCGTCGCGGTACTGGCCGCGCACGGCAGGCCACCGAGGGTGGTCGAGGTGGACGGCTCCGCGACCATGCCCTCCGCCATCTACTGCGAGGAGGGCGGCTCGCTCGTCGTCGGCCGCGACGCCGAGCGCAGGGCCCGCCTCGACCCGTCCCGCTTCGAGCCCAACCCGAAGCGCCGCGTCGACGAGGGCGCGCTGCTGCTCGGCGACGACGTCGTGCCGGTGACCGACGCCCTCGCCGCCGTGCTGCGCCGCGTGCTGGAGGAGACCAACCGCCAGCTGGGCGGCGAGTCGATCGACGAGATCCGGCTCACCCACCCCGCCGAGTGGGGCGCGACCAGGCGCAACGTGCTGCTGTCCAGCGCGCGGCTCGCGGGCGCGGACTGCGAGGTCCTGCTGTTCACCGAGCCGGTCGCCGCCGCCTCGCACTACGCCTCGCTGTCCGTCGGGCAGGCGCTGGCCGTCTACGACCTCGGCGCGGGCACCTTCGACGTGGCGATCGTCGGCGCGACCCGCGACGGGTTCACCGTGCTCGCCTCCGACGGCCTGCCCGACCTGGGCGGCCTCGACGTGGACCAGGCGCTGCTGGAGCACGTCGGCCGCCAGGTCGCGCACCGCGACCCGGCCCGCTGGCAGCGGCTGCTGCGCCCGGAGAGCACCGGCGACCGGCGGGCCAGGCGCGCGCTGCAGGAGGACGTGCGGGCGGCCAAGGAGTCGCTGTCGCGGCACCCGCACACCGAGGTCCCGATGCCGGAGCCGTTCGAGGACGTGCTGGTCACCCGCGCGGACCTGGAGGCGCTGGTCCGGCCGAGCATGTTGCGCAGCGTCGAGCTGCTGGCCGCCACGATCGGCTCCACCGGCATGACGCCCGCCCAGCTCGCGGGCATCTACCTGGTCGGCGGCTCCAGCCGCATCCCGCTCGTGGCGAACATGATCTCCGAGAAGGTCGGCGTCGTCCCGACCAGCCTCGACCAGCCGGAGACGGCCGTCGCGCTCGGCGCGCACCACGTGCCCAGGGACGGGGTCGCGGCCAGGCCCGACCCGCAGCCCGCGCCGACCGGCGACTCGCCGTCGGCCACCACCGCCTTCCTGACGCCGATGGCCCATCAGGGCACGCCCGCGCAGGGGATCACGGCGCAGGGGATCACGGCGCAGGGAACGGCGCAGACCCCCGCGAGCAGCGGTCCGCACCAGGTCAACCCGCTGGTCAGCGGGGCGCACCAGGTCGGCCCGAGCACCGGCGGGCACCCGGTGAACCCGGCGGCCAGCGGCCCCTACGCGGTCAACCCGGCGATCAGCGGCCAGCACCCGAACCCCGCCGTGACCGCCCCGTACGGCCCGCAGCAGTTCAACTTCCCCACCCTCGCGCCGCACCGCCCCGAGCAGCGGAGGGCGGGCAACCGCAACAAGGTGCTCCTGTCGGTCGGCGGCGCGCTGGCCGCGGTGCTGCTGGTCGTGGGCGGCGTGGTCGCGTTCTCCGGGCCGGGCGTGCCGACCGCCGAGGAGTGCAAGAGCGACACCGCCAAGGACGACAAGGGCTTCACCACCTGCCTGCGCCAGCTCGCTGGCTCGGTCGCCGACACCGCCGAGTGCAAGGCGGGCGGCACCGCGGGCGTGTCCGGCGCGATCACGGTCAAGGGCTCGGTCGTCAGCTGCGCCTTCGCGGACGACTACTCGGTGCAGTACGTGCTCACCGAGACGATCACCGGGGCCGAGCGGGACGCGAGCACGGTCGTGGCCTCGCTGAAGTCCGACGTGGTCAAGGCCCGCTGGGGCGGCAACGGCCTGGAGGGCACCTACCAGGCCTCGGCCGACGGCGGGCTCGGGCTGCTGACCTTCGTCGCGGAGGGCAGGCCGCTGCTCGGGATCATCACCAAGAGCGGCAGCTCGGACCTGACGGCGGACGCGCTGGCCGACTTCTTCGAGAAGAACGTCCAGCCGGGCGCCTGACCCCCGTCCGGCCGCTACCGCGCGCGCCCGCGCGCCCGGACGATCAAGCGCGTGGTCATCGCAGCGGAACCGGTGCAGCGCCGGGTGCTCAAGGTGCTGGCGGTCAGCCAGGTGCTCGGGTCCTCCGGGGTCGCCACCGGCCTGGCGCTGAGCGCGCTCGTCGCCGTGTCGCTCTCGGGCGTGGAGGCGGTGGGCGGGTTCGCGCAGACCTGCGCGGTCGTGGGAGCGGCGGTGTCCGCGCTGCCCGCGGCCCGGCTGGCCCAGCGCGCGGGGCGGCGGCCGGTGCTGGTGCTCTGCTACGGCGTGGGCGCGGTGGGCGCGCTGCTCGCCGCCGTCGCCGTGGTGCTGGGGTCCTGGCAGTTGCTGCTGCCGTCGCTGGTGCTGTTCGGGGCCGCGGGCAGCGCGAACCTGGCCGCCCGGTACGCGGGCGCCGACCTGGCCGCGCCGCACGAGCGCGCCCGGTCGCTGGCGCTGGTGGTGTGGGCGGCGACGGTCGGCGCGGTGGCCGGGCCGAACCTGGCCGCGCCCGCCGGGCGGGTCGTCGCCGGGCTCGGGCTGCCCGAGGGGAGCGGGGCCTACCTGACGTCGGCGGTGCTGTTCGGGGCCGCCGCGCTGGTCGTGCTGCGGTTCCTGCGGCCTGACCCGCTGGTGCTGGCGCGGGGGAGCGCCGCCGAACCGGTCGAGACCGGGCCGCGCGGTCGGGTGTGGCGGTCGCTGCCCGCCTCGGGACGGCTGGCGGTGGTCGGGATCGCGGTCAGCCACGGGGTGATGGTCGGGCTGATGGCGATGGCCCCGGTCCACGTCGGGCACGCGGGCGGGTCGTTGTCGCTGGTCGGGGTGCTGGTGAGCCTGCACGTCGCGGCGATGTACGGGCTGAGCCCGCTGGTGGGCCGGTTGGTCGACCGGTGGGGCGGCGGGGCGGTGCAGGCGCTCGGGGCGGCGCTGCTGGTGGCCGCCGCCGCGCTCGTGGGCAGCGCGGCGGGGGACGACCCGGTGCGGTTGGGGGTCGGGCTGGTGCTGCTCGGGCTCGGCTGGTCGGCCGGGGTGATCGCGGGGTCCGCGCTGCTCACGCAGGTCGTGGCGGGGGCGCGGCGGACGGCCGCGCAGGGGTTGTCCGACCTGTGCATGAACTGCGCGGGCGCGCTGGGCGGGGTGCTGGCCGGGCTGGTGGTGACCGCCTGGTCCTACGCCGCGCTGGGGCTGCTGGCCGGGTTCGTGGTGCTCCCGATGCTGGTGGTGGCGGTGCTGCGGGTGCGGTGAGGGGCCAGGTTCAGCGCTTGCGGTTCATCCAGAGGTGCCGGGCGCCGACGACGATCGCGGCCAGCAGGCCCGCGATCACGGCGATCGTGCCGATCGGGGAGGACAGGCCGGTCGGGTCGCTCTGGAGGAGGATCACGCCGTCCAGGTTAACCGCCGCCCGCGCTCGCGGCGGGGGTCGCGCCGCCGACCGACGACCGCTACCGCCCTCCCGATCCAGTGATTCCAAGCGCCCTCGCCAGGGTGACGTGGGCCTCGGCTGCGGTGTCCGGGCCGGGGCCGCTGCGCGCTAGCCTGGCAGCGATGCGCAACACGGTGTTCCGGAAGCTGATGGCGGACGAGTTCGGGCAGGTCAGGTCGGAGGTGCTGGCCAGCGAGCACGTGCTGTCCGCGCTCGGCGGGCGCACCCCCGACCAGGCGTTGGACGTGGGGCTGCCCGCGAAGGAGATCTGGCTGGCGGTGTGCGACGCGTTCGACGTCCCGGAGCACCGTCGCTGACCACCGGGCGTGGCGACGACGCGGTCGAACACCTGTTCGGCTACACTCGCCAACCACAACCGGGTGATCCCAAACCCGCAGGTCACCGGGCCGCCGTCGGAAATTGTCGTACCCCGCCCGTACCGTCGGCCCCGACAACGACGAGCGACCCAAGACAAACCGAGGTGGACTCCAGATGGCACCCCAGGCACCCGACCGGGACAAGGCACTCGAGCTGGCCCTGGCCCAGATCGACAAGCAGTTCGGCAAGGGCTCGGTCATGCGGCTGGGCGAGGACGGCCGCGCGCCGATCGAGGTGATCCCGACGGGCGCGATCGCGCTCGACGTGGCGCTCGGCATCGGCGGCCTGCCCCGCGGCCGGGTGGTCGAGATCTACGGTCCGGAATCCTCCGGTAAGACCACCGTGGCGCTGCACGCGGTCGCCAACGCCCAGCGCAACGGCGGCATCGCGGCGTTCATCGACGCCGAGCACGCGCTCGACCCCGACTACGCGCGCAAGCTGGGCGTCGACACCGACGCGCTGCTGGTGTCCCAGCCGGACACCGGTGAGCAGGCGCTGGAGATCGCGGACATGCTGGTGCGCTCCGGCGCGCTGGACATCCTGGTCATCGACTCGGTGGCGGCGCTCGTGCCCCGCGCCGAGATCGAGGGCGAGATGGGCGACAACCACGTCGGCCTCCAGGCCCGCCTCATGAGCCAGGCGCTGCGCAAGATCACCGGCGCGCTGAACTCCTCCGGCACCACGGCGATCTTCATCAACCAGCTGCGCGAGAAGATCGGCGTCATGTTCGGCTCGCCGGAGACCACGACCGGTGGCAAGGCGCTGAAGTTCTACGCGTCGGTGCGGCTCGACGTGCGGCGCATCGAGACCCTGAAGGACGGCGGCGAGCCCGTCGGCAACCGGACCAGGGTCAAGGTCGTGAAGAACAAGGTGGCCCCGCCGTTCAAGCAGGCCGAGTTCGACATCCTCTACGGCCAGGGCATCAGCCGCGAGGGCTCGCTCATCGACATGGGCGTCGACCAGGGCATCCTGCGCAAGTCCGGCGCCTGGTACACGTACGAGGGCGACCAGCTCGGCCAGGGCAAGGAGAACGCCCGGAAGTTCCTGCGGGAGAACCCGGACGTGGCCAACGAGATCGAGAAGCGCATCAAGGAGAAGCTCGGCATCGGCGCGACGCTGGAGGCCGACGACACCGCGCCCGCTCCGGTCGACTTCTGATCGCTGTGCGGGGCGGACGAGGTGGGAGGGGCTCGGGGTGGCGTGGCCGCGAGCCCGAGCTCACCGCTGACGGGGAACCGGTCGACGAGGCGCCCGTCGACCCGGTGAAGGAGCAGCGCAGGGCGACGGACATCTGCTACGCGCTGCTCACCGCACGTGCCCGGACCAGGGTCGAGCTCCGGGACGCCCTGCTGCGCAAGGGCGTCCCGGAGGAGATCGCCGAGACGGTGCTGGGCAAGTTCGACCGCGCCGGGCTGATCGACGACGCGGCGTTCGCCGAGGTGTGGGTGCGGTCCCGGCACACCCACCAGGGTCTCGGGCGGCGGGCGCTGGCGCGCGAGCTGCGCACGAAGGGCGTGCCGGACGAGGTCGCCGCCGAGGCGGTGGCCGCGGTGGACGACGAGGCGGAGCGGGAGCGGGCGCGGGAGCTGGTGCGCAAGAAGCTGCGCACCCTGGCGAACGTGGACGACACCACCAGGATTCGGCGGCTGGTGGGGGCGTTGGCGCGCAAGGGGTACGCGGAGGGGATGGCGTACGGGGTGGTGAAGGAGGAGTTGAAGGCCTACGGCGAGGAGACCGAGCTCCTCGACGACCACCTGCGCGGGTAGCGGTTGCCACGCGGGGCGGATAGCGGCTGCCGCGTGGGGCGGGGCGGCCGTCTGCGCTGGGTGGGACCACCGGTGTGGGAGTGCGCGACTGCGGGGGCTCCGGGGCAGGTCTGGTGCTTCGTCAGGCTTGGTGCCTCGCCAGGTCTGGTGCCTCGTTAGGCCTAGTGCTCCGGTAGATCCGGTGCCTGGCGGGCGCGGTGAATGCCTGCGGTCGAGGAGCCGCAGGGTCGGAGTTAGCCGCGCGAGGGCTGATCAGGGGAAACTGACCAGCCGCGTGACGAGGGCTGGCGTGCTGAGCGCCAGCGTGGTGGGCGCCAGTGTGATGGGTGCTGGCGTGCTGAGTGCCAGCGTGACAGGTGCCAGCGTGGCGGGTGCTGGTGTGGCAGGCCCCGGTGGCCTGGTTGGCCCGGTGTGCTGGGCGGCCCGGTGCGGTAGGTGACCCGGTGCGGTGGGT